>DAIRFT010000029.1:0-7165 GCA_036794885.1 Thermocrinis sp.
GAGAAGAGTTTATAAAAAAGCTAAGGGAAGTTATAAAGGATGGCAGACCGTCCAGAGTGGGCGTGGCGGTGGCGGGATTTACCTCCTTAGAGGGAGTGGTGCATAGGTCTCCGAACATCCCAGCCCTGGATGGGGTTGATGTGGGGAGAATTTTGGCGGAGGAGGGAATAGAGGGGGTTGTTATGAACGATGTGAGCGCTGGTGCCTTTGGGGAGTGGTTTTATGACCATAGGGATAGTAAAAGTTTGCTCTTTGTGGCAATTGGCACCGGTCTTGGTGCGGGCTTTGTCCATGAGGGGAAGGTATTTTTGGGTAGCTGTGGTAGTGCCTTGGAGCTGGGACATCATATAGTGGAAAAGGGAGGTTTTCTCTGCAATTGCGGTAGAAGGGGCTGTTTGGAGGCATACTGCTCCTCCTATGGTTTAGAAAGGTTGTATGAGGTTTTTTCTGGAAGGAAGCTGAAAGATTATCAGGTCGTCCAAAGGGCGAAGGATGGGGAGGAGGAAGCCCTAAAAAGTGTAGAGACCTTTAAAGAATACCTCGTCTTGGGTTTGATGAACGCGGTTCATATTTTTAACCCTGATTTGGTGGTGCTTGGTGGGGGTTTAATAGACCAACTGAGGGAGTTTTTGGGAGATTTAGAGGTCAGGCTAAAGGACGCGGTGGAAAGCTTGCCCTCTAAGTGTCTTAGGGTTAGATTTTCTGAGTGTGGTGAATTCTGTATGGCACGGGGGGCTTTAGCACTTACCTTAAGGGACGATCTTTAAGGTATGGAAATTCGTCGTATAGAAGGAGTATTTTTATAGCACGCTTTGGAGACTGCCCAAGGGCTAAAAGCGGAAAACATCAGCAAGCAGATGAACCTAAAGCTCCTGACCACTGTTCCGCAAGCCCTCCTTGATGCTTTTCCCGAGGGCACCCTTTTGGAAGGGCGTGTGGTTCAAACCCAAGGTAGAACCCTAAGGGTGATGCTAAACAACCAAGAGCTCGTTGCAGAGAATCTGTCTGACCTTGAAATAAAGGAGGGAGATCAGTTAGGGCTGGTGCTCGAGGGTAAAAACCCAATTACCTTGAAGATTGTATCCCTACAAAGAAGGTTAAACATAGAGCAAGTTTTACAGTTTGTGCTTGATTTTCAGGAAGAACCACCCATAAACTTAGACTTACAAAAACTTCAAGCACTGGTAAAAAACTCTGGGCTTTTTTACGAAAGAAAACTGTTGGACTTCTTTACAGGAAAGTTAGATTTGAATAGCATCCTTGAGGACACAAAGGCACAACTGCTCAGTAATATCTTTAACTTAGCGGAACAAATTCATGGCGGAGAGGTTAAGGACATAAAAACTATAGACCAGCTGTTTGGAATGGTGCTAAAAAGGACAGAGAACCTAAAGGAGATAGAGAATCTTTTAAGAACACTCTATCTTGAGAACCTAAATCACTGGGAATTTACACAGTTTGTGAGGTTCGTTGAAAGTATTGGAAAAAGGGAAATTTTGAAGGCTTTAGAAAAGGGAGACAGGGATGCCCTATTGATACTTTTGAGTAAAGGGCTAAAGAGCATAGAAGACACGCCAGCAGGCAAGAGCTTTAGCTTAGCCTTTGAAAGGCTAAGGCAGTTTAGCCTTTTGGTAAGGGATGAGGAGCTTGGTAATCTGCTCAGAAGCTTTTTTGAAGCGGTGGAAAAGGAGGATGCCAGTGGGCTTAGAGAAATTCATAGAAAGCTTGAGAACTTCATAGAAGAGGGTAGGAGACTTTTGCCCTTTAGGGAGAAGATAGAGAAGGATGGTCTTGTATGGCTCCAGCAGTTAAACACCATCTCTCAGATGCAAAGGCTCATGGTCAATGAGGGCACGGTGGTGCTACCCTTTAAGTGGGAAGGGCACAGGGGCGGAATGCTAATAAGGACGCAAAAGAACGAATACAGAGTTTTTATAAACCTAAACTATCCGGAAGGTTTTGTAAGTGCCCTCCTCTCAAGCCCGAAGACGGAAAAGGTAAAAGCCATAAGCTTGAACTTATACACCAACAGCGAGCTTTTTTACAGAAAGATGGAGGAAGGAAAAGCCTTGCTGGAAAGCATGCTTAAAGAGGAGGGTCTCCAGCTTAGAGATTTAAAGCTAAACCTACTGTCCTCTTCTCAATCTCTGAAAGAGGTTTTGAAGGAATATTTTTACGGAGCAAATTTATATTTGGTGGTTTGAAATGGAGGAGAGAAAGAAGGCGGTAGCCCTCAGGTATGACCCAGAGAGGGACAAGGCACCCGTTGTTTTGGCAAAGGGCTACGGTGAGTTGGCAGAAAGGATCATAAAAATAGCAAGGGAAAGGAACATACCCGTAGTGGAAGATGAGGACCTGATATCAGCCTTGATAAGGGTGGAGGTTTTTGAGGAGATCCCTCCCGAGCTTTACCGAGCGGTGGCAAAGGTTTTGGTTTTTATAAAGACGCTGAGAACTTAACTCATGCTCTGATAGGATCTGGATGCAGAGTAGAGGTAATACCTAAGCAGTTGATAGACCTTAGCCATATATTGGCTTGCCATCCTGACCTTCTCCTCATCCCAAGCCATGAGCATATCCTCCAGCAAGATCACCACCTCTTCTATATCCTTTGCCAGCTCTTTGTCTGCAAACATGGGAGACATGGCACTTAAGAAGGGGAGGGACACTAAAGTCAAAGACAGGGACTCCAAGGCAAGCTCCAAGAGATAGGATTTTTTATTTTCTTCTTCTAAAAATTCTATGTTGCTTAAAAGTTCCGAGAGCATTTCAAAGATATCCAAATAAAAAAGGGATATGCGCATGGACACCTCGGAGGAGGGCTTTATACTCTTAGCCTGTAGGATTATATTGACAGATTTTTCCTGCAACAGCACCAACTCCTCCAGCCTCCTTATGAAGTTATAAATGTAGCCCTCCATCACAGTATATACCTTGAAAGCTCCGCATCCTTCACAAGGTTTGAAAGCTTTGCCCTCACAAACTTGCTATCTATTATTATACGTTGTCCAGCCAAGTCGGGTGCGTTGAAGGATATATCCTCCAAGAGCTTTTCCATTATGGTGTATAGTCGCCTTGCACCTATGTTCTCTGTGCGGTTGTTTATCTCCTCTGCAATGCTTGCGACCTCTTCTATGGCATCACTGGTAAATTCCAGGTCCACACCCTCCGTCTTTAAAAGCTCTGTGTATTGCTTTACCAAAGCGTTCTTTGGCTCTACCAATATACGCACAAAGTCTTCCTTGGAGAGGGGTTTTAGTTCCACCCTTATGGGAAATCTTCCCTGCAGTTCAGGAATTAGGTCAGAGGGCTTGGACATATGAAAGGCACCCGCTGCAATAAAGAGGATGTGGTCTGTCTTCACGGGTCCATACTTGGTTCTAACCACTGTTCCCTCCACTATGGGCAGGAGGTCCCTCTGCACACCCTCCCTGGAAACGCCCGGACCCACTCCCGGCGTCTTGACTGCGATCTTGTCTATCTCATCAATGAATATGATCCCAAAGTTCTCCGCCCTGAAGATGGCTTCCGCGGTTATTTCCTCTTGATCTATGAGCTTTTCAGCTTCTTCTTGCTCCAAAATCTGAAGGGCTTCTTTTACTTTGACCTTTCTCTTTCTTCTCTGGGGGACCATGCCTCCAAGTAGGTTTCTCAGCTGATCCTCCAACTCTTCTAAGCCGGGGGGACCCGCTATGCCCACAAAAGGTGGCAGCTTTTCTTGAACATCTATCTCCACATACTTATCATCCAGGTCTCCCTTGCGGAGCTTTTCCTTGAGGGAAGAGCGGTTAGTGGTAGTTTGGGTGATCCTTGTCCCAAAGCTGAGCTGTTGGGGTGTTAGGTAATCTATGAGCCTGTCTTCCGCGTTCTTTTTTGCCCTTTCTCTTACCTCCTGCATCTTCTCTTGCTTTACCATCTGATAGGAAACCTCCACCAGTTCCCTTACCATAGATTCCACATCCCTTCCCACATAGCCCACCTCTGTGTATTTGGTAGCCTCCACCTTTATGAAGGGTGCCCTTATGAGTTGGGCAAGCCTACGGGCGATCTCTGTCTTTCCCACACCCGTGGGACCTATCATCAAAAGGTTCTTTGGTGCTACTTCATCTCTCATATGGGGCGGAAGCTTTTGTCTCCTCCAGCGGTTCCTGAGGGCTATGGCTACTGCCCTTTTTGCCTCCTCCTGACCTATCACATACCTGCTCAGCTCTTCCACGATCCTCTTTGGAGTTAGCTCCTCCAAGGTGGTGGTTAGTTCTTTCATTTCCATCAAGTGCCTCCAGTTTTCTTCCTAATATCAATGGTTCTAACGAGCTTTTCAAGGTATGCGTCCAAATTTTTAGGAAAGGGCTCCAAGCTGACGCTAAAGGGATATACCCTGTTTATCACGCTTAAAGGAGGATTTCCCACGCCCATGGCTGGCACTATCTCCTTTGCTCCTCTCCTCCTTGCCTCTTCGTAAGCCAAACGGTAAGCGACCCTGAGGGCGTCCTCCAAGTCAGAAAATCTCTCTATTTCATCACCCAACTCATACAGAACTATGTGTTTTGCCCTTCTGCGGAGCAAATCCCAGTCCAATACTTCCTTTATGTAGTGCTTTCCCTCCAGGTCCATAATTTCAACGCAGGAGAGGTCTTCCAGCTCAAAGGTTACGATGTAGTAATCCACCAGTTCTCTGTCTGCATAAACGTCGGGAAAAAAGAAAAACTCCACCTTAATAGAATAGTATAAGCCAAAAACTTTAAAATGTTATAGATGGTTCCATCTCAGTGGTTTTCCTCCGCCCAGAGGTATTTGACAAACCCAAAGAAGGCAGAGGAATCCTTTAGGGAGCTCCTCGAGAAGCATCCTGAACCCAAGAGCCTTTTGGATTACTTAAACGAAAGAAGGTTTATCCTCCTCCTGAGGCTTTTGGACCACTCCGAGTGCATGAGAAAGTTCCTCATAAACCATCCCACGGACTTTCAGAATGTTATACCTGGGCTTTGGTATGTTTCAAAGAGAAAGGAGGATTATCTGCGGGAGTTGGAGGAGTTGGTCAGCCCACACTCGGAGGATAAAAAGTTTTCGGAAAAGTTAGCTTATTACCGCCACAGGGAACTTATGAGGCTACTTTCAAAAGAGTTTCTTGGCACTGCAAAGCTTGAGGACATACTCAGGGAGTATTCGGAACTTCCGGACGCCCTTTTGGAGCTTACCTACAGAAGGTCCCTTTTGGAGGCAATTGACCTTTACGGGGAACCCTTGGAGGAAGACCAAAAACCCGCCATGGCTTGCATAATAGGACTTGGAAAACTCGGAAGCTACGAGCTCAATTATTATTCAGACATAGACATAATGTTCATACACTCCTCCGACAAGGGAAAGGCAGGGAAGCTAACTCTGAACGAATTTTTCAGCAAGGTATTTCAGAAGGTGGTAAGCCTTATGACAAGCATCACACCAGAGGGCAAGCCCTACGAGGTAGATCTGGACCTCCGACCCTTTGGGAAATCTGGACCCATTTCCATGTCCCTCAGAAGCGCGGAGCTCTACTACGAGAGCTACGGTAGGATGTGGGAAAGGTTTGCCCTCCTTAGGGCTCGCTACAGTGCGGGAGACCAAGAACTCTACAGGGACTTTGAAAGGGAAGTCAAAGAGCCCTTTGTATTTAGAAAGCCCATAGACTACAGGGTGCTGGAGGAGATAAGGCTGATAAAAGCCCAGATCAATGCCCAGGCAAAGAAGGGGCTCTTAAATAAGATAAACGTCAAGACGGGGGAGGGTGGCATAAGGGAGGTGGAGTTTATGGTGCAGGCTATGGTTTTGCTATTTGGAGGAAAGTTTCCCTTTCTAAGGGAGGGCAACACCATAAGGGCTCTGTGGAAATTACACCAAAAGGGCGTTTTTTCCATGGAGGAGGTGGAATTTTTAGAATCCGCCTATGTGTTTTTAAGGAAGTTGGAGCACCGGATCCAGATGAAAAACTGCACGCAAAACCACGCCTTTAGCCCACAGGATGTTCCTCTCTTAGCCAAGCTCATGGACATGGATGTGGAGGAGTTCCAGCGTAGGTTTCAAGAATACACCAAGAGGATAAGCCAAATGTTTTATAACATGCTACCAACCCAAGAGGAGAAGGAGTTGGATCCCATAATGGCATATCTTTTGGAGGGAGATCATGAGTCTGGAAAGGAGCTTTTGGCTTCCTTGGGCTTTAAAAACCCTACAAGGGCTTTTAACATACTCCTAAACTATGTGCAGGGAAGCCTTGGAGTAAGTCTATCCTCGGAAGAGAGAAGACAGTTTTATGAACTTCTTCCTCAGATGGTGAAGATGATGGCAAGCACGCCAGACCCCGACGAGACCCTAAACAACTTTGACAAGTTCTTTTCTAACCCAACGGGTAGGAGGGTGATCCTCAGCATTTCCAAGGAGGATTTTAGAACAAGACTGTGCAAAGTGTTTTCCCTATCCTCTTATCTTTCCACTCTTATCAGCAGAAACCCAGACTTGGTGGAGGATGTGCTAACTTTGTATCAGGATTACCCAGACCAAAACAGATTGGAGGAGGAGTTTGAAAAATACAGGGAAAGGCTACCTTTGAGCCTTGAGAATTTATTCAGAAGGTTCAAAACTGTTTGGGAAGTGCGGAATGCTTTAGTTTATTTAGTAAAGCAAGAGGACAGATACACAAAGCTTGAAAAGTTCTTTTTGAGTCTTAGCGAGCTTGCGGACTTTTTGATGAAAAAGCTTTGGCAGTTTTCGGAAGGTGTATGCCTTTATGCCCTTGGAAAGTATGGTAGTCAAGAACTGACGGTAGGTTCAGACCTTGACCTTGTTTTTGTGGCAAGGTCGCCAAGCTTTGAGGAGGTCAAATTAGCCCAGCAGATGATCAAGTTCATCACCCTGCATACCTCAGAAGGATACCTATACAAGTTAGACTTTAGACTGAGACCTATGGGCAGTAAAGGGGAGCTGTTGCCGTCCATAGACTTTTACAGGGACTACTTTGAAAAAAGCGCCCGCACTTGGGAAAGGATCGCATGGACACGGGCAAGGTTCATAGTGGGAGACACAGCCCTAAGGGACGAGTTTGAGGAAGTTATAGAGAAATTTCTTTTCGGCAAACCCATAACGGAGAGAGAAATCAGAGAGATAAGAGACATGCGCTTTGCCTTGGAGA
>DAIRFT010000030.1:0-7018 GCA_036794885.1 Thermocrinis sp.
CCTTGAGGAACCAGTCCAAGGCTCCGTTTCGGGTAGAGAGACCTTGAACAGTCTTGCCAAACTTTTCCCTGATCTCCTGCCACAGCTGACGGAAGTTCCGAGGCGGAACCTTGTAGGGGGTAAGCTTTAGAGCAGTGCTTCCTGTGTCCGAGAACCTACTCGGGACAACAAGGACAACAGGAAGCCCATCCTCGGAGTGGCACCTGTGGAGAATGTCATAAAGGGCATCCCTTAGCTGGGTGGAGTAGTCTCTGGAGAGAACCACCAACGGAACAGCAGGGGTAAGACACTTCTGTCTGCCCGCCCGGGGGGTAGAAGGAGGACTTGTTTCGTTCTTTTTGATCCGAGAAGGGCGGTTGGTTAAGGGAACCCCATCCCCCGCCATACTAAAGTAAACTCGAATATTACCTATGTGCCCACTTTCCACAGGGAGGAACCAGACAGGGGCATGCCTCCAGCCATCTGGGTCTATACCCTGTTCCTTTAACTCTGCCCTCTTCTTAGCCCTGCGTATTTCTGCCTCTCTCTTGCACTGCTTGATATATTCTGGTTTTGTGCGGTGGAACTCCTCCAGCCAAGCGGACCTATCCCATTCTTTTTTACGCTGCCACTTGTTCCCTCCTTTGGCGTGGGCTTTCAGAAAGGCAAGGACTTCCTCGTGGCGTGTAAGCAAGTCTTCTAAGCTGTAGCCGTGCTTCTGCAGAAAGCTTTTGAAGTGTTTCACTCTATCCCTTGAACAGCCCACATATTGGGCTATGTGTGTGGTCTTTCGGTAGCCCTTCTCTAAGGCTTCTCTGATCTTCTCTGCCAGTTCCCAATAGTGTTCATGCTTGGGTTCCTCCTTGTTTTCTTCCTCCTTAGGCGGGCTTTTTTGCTTGTGGGTGTGTGTTGTGTAGTTCTTCTTAAAGTAAGCCAAAAACTCCTGAAGGTCTTTCTCATCGGACGTTGTGCGTATCTCAAGGCGGTCTCTGAGTTCATTCTCTATATCACGCAGTTCGTAGCCAGCCTTCCACAGCTTCCTGCAAGCTTTCAGGGTTCCGTGTTGGCTTAGGGCAAAGAAAACATTGGAGTGTTCTCCATCAAGCCGTTCATCCAGTTCCCTCAAACCTTCCTCTTCCTTGTCCGTGTCTTTTGCCTTTGGCTTTCTCTTCCTGTAGTAGCGTGGCTTGTTCTGGCGGACTTTTTGGAAGACTTTAGCGGGGTTCACATTGAGGAGTTTTTGCCAGAGGTCTTGCAAAGGTAGAGGAAATCCAGTAAGCAAACGCTTGGTAACAAACCCATCCTTTAAGGGATTAGGAAATCCCTCAAGCCATACCGCATGCTTGGCAGAAACTATGTCTGGCTTTATGCCAAGCTTAGCACAGAGAACTTTTAGGCATTCTTCTACGTCCTTTATGCGGTAATCATCGGCATAGGGCAGTATGTAGCCTAACCAAACCTTTTCCACCCTTTCTTTGCCGTCCTCGTCCTTGACCTTTATCTCTTGGTAGACCTTGCTGTGGTAGAAATAGATGTGAAGGTGATAGCCTTTTTGGGTCTCCCAGACTTCAGGGTAGATCTTAAGCTTCCAAAGGTAGTGAACAAGCCTCCAGAGGGCGTCCTTGTCTTTGTTGTCAATGTCAATAAACACTCTGTAGGCTAACCTAACAACCTCTATATCTGGGCCGAAAAGGGCACGAAGGTCAAGCTGGGCTATCTTTTCCCAGTCTCCTTTGGCAATCCTTCGGTTCTCCCGGAGCTTCTCTGCGATCTTTCTGGTTATTAAAATGGTTCCCTGATAGAGAACAGCCCAATTGTTTCTTCGGGCTAACTCAAGGTAGAACCCTATAGTCCGCAGGTCTGCACCAACAAACGCACCTACTGGGCGATCCTCACCGTCCTTCTTAGCGAAAAACTGGAACCTACTAACTGGAACAGCATCTGGGTTCCATAGTCCTTCAGATAGGGCTTTCTTGAGTTGAATGTAGGAGTAGATCTTTCTGGTCTTCTGCGGTAGCAGGGCTGTCTGCCTGCCACCCTCTTGACTTCCACCACCCTCTGGTATAGAATTTTTATCAACACTATCCGCACTCATCTGTGCTCCTCCTAATTGGTGAAGCCCCCCTCCGTGGGGGGGCCAGGAGGTGGCATGTCTCCACCTGCAGGGGATCCACCAGCCCCTGCCTATAATATTATTTTAGTATGAGCGAAAAAAGGCCAGCAGCAAAAAACCAAATCCAAAAACAGCCTCAGCAGAAAAAAGACCATCCTCTAAAACTCTTTGAGGGCAAAAGGGTAGTCGTCCAAGAAATAGGTCCGAACGTTATAGAGGGAGACTGTATAGTGGCAGAGCCCGGGTATCTCATTCTGACGAATGTAATAATCAAAGGGACTAAGCATGTGGCAGAGGCTCAGCTTCTATACATCCCACACCACCGCATAAGCTTTGCTCATACAGTGCCCACCAAAGTAGAGAAAACAGAAAAATCCGAATAACTACTACTTCCTTCACCCTCCCACCCTTTCCACCTATCCGACCAACCAATAAACCACCTTCTCCACCTATCCACCACCCATTAACCAACCCTCCCACCTATCCACCTATGTAAGGCTGTTTTCCTGTGGCTGAGGAGGTAATCTCCTTACTATCTCCTCCAGTTCTTCCTCCAGACATCCAAAGCTTTTCCTCTCTCCCCCAGAACGGGTTTTCCGATTGTGTAAAAATTCCTCTACCACCGCCACAGCTTCCGCCCTTGCTTCTTCGTTTTCTGACGCATCAATGTAGTACAACATCTGCAGAAGATCAGAACACCGCAACAGCCAATCAGGGTAGTCAGGAGTGTTAAAGAGTTCTGCCATTTCTCTAACAAGTTCTGGCAGAAGGCCCATAAAACCTTCTTCTCTCTTTTTTTCTCTCTCTTTCTCCCTCTTCCTTGCGTATTCTTCTTAATACTTCTGACAAATCAAACACCAGCCCGCTGAAGCCTTGCCAGTTTTTTCCGTTTTTTCGGCCTTCCAAAAACTCCGCTATAAGCCTTATGGCTTCCCTTCTTGCCTCTATGTCAGACATCATTATCTCATAAAGCTTGCCCAAAACAAGAAGGTAATCGGACACACAGGCATAAGGGTCTTTTACCATTTCTACTGCAAGATCCAAAAGCATGTTCTTGAAGTCTTCTTCTCTCATGGGCTATCCCTCCTAAAGTAAATTTTAGCGTAAACTACCCCACTCAAGCTTGAACTGTAGGCTACCAAACATTAGGGTTAGATGTTCAGCTTTAAAGCTCTTGTGCACCAATGGGATTTGTATTTTTAGAACAGCATTTTTAAAAGTTGGATGAACGTACCGACTAAGGATTTTTAGTTAAAAGCATCCTCCCTATAATAGATTAATAAGCTAATTTGTTAACAAACCAATTAGCTAACTTATTATCATGCTACGCCCTCACTGTAGCAAGCATATCCATAGAGAAGGTCGGACTGTATTAACAAGCTAATAAATTAACATATAAGCAAACCAATTTATTAATCACTTTTCTACGCCAGAGACAGAAGCCTATTTCTCCACTTCACGAAGCTGTAGTTGATTTATTAGCTTATTAACAAATCAGTTATCTAACAAGCTAACTTATTAATAGTTAGTCCTTATACTTCAAATAAAACTCTTCTATAGCCTTATTAATCAACTCAGACTCGCTTACCCGTATGCCTTTTTTCAAATACATCATCTGGAGTTCCTTAAGCTTCACTTCGTTTTCCACGGTCAGGTAAAAGCCCTTTAGTTTCCTATTCTTGGTAGCTTCCTTTTTTTCTTCCAAAGTGTCCTTCTTTACTACCTCCTCGGACTTGGGCTCCTCTGACGCTGGAGCTGGCATATCGCTGAGAATCCTTGAAACTATTCCTAAGTTCCTCTTAGCCATCTTATAACCTCCTCTGCATAGGTAGATAGTATTTTTAATGTCTCCTGATCCAGCTGTTTTAAATCTCCTCTATTTATACTGGCATACTGAAAGCCCACCCTTTTGGGAATGGGCGGTAGAACTTTATAAGGAAGCTTTTGAAGTTCTTCAAGGACCTTGTTATGAAGTGCTACGTGTTTTTCGTAAAAGGTAGGTGCCAATGCTACCACTTGGGTTTTTATTCCTGTGTATTCCTCCAACTCCTGCATGACCCTAAAAATATGCTTTAAACCAGAGAGGCTGAAAAACTGAGTTTCTACAGGAATTAGCACACCGTCGGAGGCTATGAGGGCGTTTATGGTTAAGATGCCAAGGTTTGGAGGGCTGTCTATGAGGATTAGGTCGTAGCTGTTAAAGGTAGACAGTGCTCTCTTTAACCTAAGCTCCCTCGCATGCATACTGACAAGTTCAAACTCCGCTTGAGATAGGAGCAAGGAGGAAGGGATGAGGTCAATGTTCCCTAAACTTATGGGCTGGGAAGTGCCTTTGATGAGTAAATGGTAAGATTGAGGGATATCCTCAGAGGTGTTTTGAGTAAGGCACAAGGTCAAGTTTGCCTGAGGGTCAAGGTCTACAGCGAGGACTTTCAAACCTTGTTCTGCAAGTAGATGAAGTAGGACTACAGTAAGCGTTGTTTTTCCCACACCTCCCTTGTGATTGACCACTGCCAAGGTCTTCATGTTAATAAGTTTATCATATAACTTGTTAATAAGCAAGTTAATAAACTTGTTAACATTTTAGTAAATTATCTTGTCAGCATATTAAAACATTAACGAGCTATCAATTCTACGATTATAGCGGACCTTAGCTGATAGTAATGAATGCAAAACATCCTCTGAGGAATTCGTCTAAAGAGAATTGAAAGCACTATAAGAAGAAAAGATTCCCATCTGCATCCTCTGGAGCAATACCATGCAATTTATACCATGCTATCATATCCGCAAAAGCTACAGTGGCGGGCAGCTTGTTCAGTGTAAAGGAAGAGAAGTTTAGAAGTGTGAGCCTCAGCACATCCTCTATAGCTTCATTTAAAGGATAATCACCATATAGGACTTTTATCCTCAAGGGGATATGGGTTCCACGTGATGGCTTGTAGGTAGAAATAACCGCCTCTTGTTCAGAAAGCAAAATAAGATGCCCTTTAGAAGGGTTCTCTACTACATAGTTTTTCATGCGGAAAATTCTGGGCGTTCCGGACTTTAATATGCTTACTAAAGCAAATTTTTTTGGTCCAATCACTTTACTGAAGATTTCCATATAAGCGTTAAACTCATCCATACTCATTCTTCCATCTCTATGAATGACAATGAATCTATCCTTGTATCTGTAAAGCATGTTAGCTAAGTTCTTCACATAAGCTTTTTCCACCGTCTCTCCTCCAGCAGGAACATCAATATTCTTGTAAGTTATAGTTCCTCCATTAGCAGCATCCACAATGATGGCAGTGCCCACAGCATTTACAGTGCCTTTACCTGAACTCCTTACCTTTCTTGAAAGGTCTATACCCACAAATAACTTGTTTGAAGACTCCTTTAGAAAATACGGATAGTTCCCTGTTTTACCAAGTAAGCCAAGCATCAAATTGTCGGCTACATTCCCATCTCCTACATCTGTTCTGGGGTAGATAACCTGACTTTGAATACCAAACTTTAACAAATCTTTTATACCCAAGTAAAACCCGTCATCAAGTTCTGAAGTATCGGTTAATACGAATAAGAAACAATTTGAACCTTCCAAATTCCCTATATAGGGTAATAGCGAATGTTTCTCCTTATACTCAGATAGAGGCACGCGAATAGGTTCTATGCGGTCTATGTGCAGTCCAAAGGAGGCAACTCTTTCAAGCACAGTGTTTTCTATAATTCGTGTCCTATTTTCCAAATCTCTAAATGAGTTTTCGTTTGTATATAAATACAGAAAACCCACAGAGATACGAGGATTCCTAACTATGGGACTCCAGTTTGAAGAGTTTAAAACGGTTTTAGCAGATCCGTAGATTGTATAAATCTTCCCACTACCATCTACTACTTCAAAAATCTCTGGTTTAACACGCACTATTTTTCTATAAGGCTCCACATCAAGACTTATTGAGTACTTTTTCAATAAACGCTCTACTATAAACCTAAAGTCTTTGATAATTCTCCATCTTTCCCCAGGTGAGGGTTTTATCAGGTTTGATTCATTTGGATTCAAATCTTCTACATAACGCACCTTTACCAAAGCATTGGCAGGATACGTATATTCTGTCATATCACTTTCATCAAACACAACTTTAGCTATATATCCATATCCATGCTTCTTAGCCTCCTCCAGCCCTCTCTTCCATGCAACCTTTGTTTTGTGAAGGGACCTTGGTAGCATCTCTTCCATCAGTTTTTTATAGTCTTCTTCACTTACTTCCTTGTAATCCTTTAATATTGCTATTCTTCTATTAGGCGTGTAGTATCTCCCACCGATTTCTGGCTTTCCACCTTTTTTCAACTGTCCGTCCAAGTTTTCTGAGGCGACCAGCATATACCTGAAGTCTATCTTTAGGTAGGCATGCTGATTTATGAACTCTGTGTTCAAAATATATCTTCTTAATACTCCCTTGGATACACGCTCTATATCCTTCTTATAAATCATTAACAAGTTTGCAAAACTGTTTATAAATGTGTCCCATGCCTCTGGACTGCTAAGGAAGTATTCAGGAATAAATGAATGCTTTTCTAAAATGTAGTCATCAGTCTCAAAACTATCACCTATATCCACTAAAGATATTATTGTCTCCCCATCGTAGAAAAAGGGATGTTTATCCTCACTCTCACTAAGCAAACGCAAGCATGCACCATTTAAGAGGGACTTTATATGCCTGTTAATTGCCTCTTCTTTTTTCCTAAGCCTATAGGTCCATACTGGCAAAGGATTGTTTTGGGTTAAACCAAATAAATTTGAAGCGAAGATTTCCTCTACCATATTGCTAATTATAGCTACAAGATACCTCGGGTGAGAAATTCAGAGAAGCCGGAAAAGCTTTCTGACAAAGAGCCCTTAGTGGGCAGAGGTTTATAATACCCTCAAATCCCACTAAGGAGGTGCAA
>DAIRFT010000031.1:0-6915 GCA_036794885.1 Thermocrinis sp.
TCCTTCCACGGGTAGGGTTCTTTCGGGTGGTATAGAGGCAACTGCTTTGCAAAGACCTAAAAAGTTCTTTGGTGCGGCAAGAAACATTGAAGAGGGAGGTTCTTTAACCATTATAGCCACCGCCCTCATAGAAACGGGCTCAAGGATGGACGATGTAATCTACGAAGAATTCAAAGGCACTGGAAACATGGAGATCCATCTTGACAGAAAGCTCATGGAAAGAAGAATATTCCCAGCCATCAACATAGAAAAGTCTGGCACCCGCAAGGAGGAGCTACTCTTGGAAGAGTGGGAACTGCAGAGGATATGGGTGCTAAGAAAGTTCTTGGCGACCATGGACCCGGTGGAGGCGATGGAGTTCCTTTTGGACAAGCTCAAGAAGTTCAAAACCAACAGAGATTTCCTAAAGGCGATGCACTCTTGACAATAACATACTAAAGTTTATTATAAAAACTTATGCAATCTTCCAAAAGGGATTACTACGAGGTGCTTGGGGTTCCAAGGAACGCAACCCAGGAGGAAATAAAGAAGGCATACCGCCGTCTTGCCAGAAGGTATCATCCCGATTTTAACAAGGACCCGGACGCACAGGAGAAATTCAAGGAGATCAACGAAGCCTATCAGGTCCTTTCGGACCCAGAAAAGAGGAAGCTCTACGACCAGTATGGACATTCTGCCTTTCAAACTGCTTCCGGTGGTGGTGAATACAGCCAGCAGGCTTGGGGAGACCTTTTTGAAACCATAGAGGACCTCTTTAGGGGCTTTGGCTTTGAGGAGGTATTTGAGAGAAGGGGAAGAAGGCGTTCTCAGAGAAGACCCATAAAGGGCGAAGATATATACTACACGGTGGAGCTTACTCTGGAGGAAGCTTACTCGGGCAAGGTGGTGAGCCTTTCCGTAGTTAGGGATGTTCCATGCCCTGCCTGTGAAGGCTTAGGCTACGACAAGGATAAGGGAGAAAGAACCTGTCCTACTTGCGGTGGCAGGGGTAGTATATACCAAAGGCAGTTTTTCATAAGCATCTCTCAGACCTGTCCTACCTGTGGTGGAGAGGGAGTGATCAGGGAGCCCTGTGGTAGATGCGGTGGCAAAGGCACCGTTCCCGAGAGGGAGGAGGTGAAGGTGCGAATCCCTCCGGGCGTGGATAACGGTAGCAGGGTTTTTGTGGAAGGGAAAGGTCATGCAGGGCTATACGGAGGTCCACCCGGCGACCTTTATTTGCTTGTGAAGGTTCTGCCCCACAGGCTCTTTGAAAGGAGAGGAGATAACCTTTATTTGGATGTAAACCTAAAGCTCACAGAAGCGGTTATGGGAACGGAGCTTGAGGTGCCTACCCTAAGCGGTGAGAAGATTAAGGTGAAGATTCCCGCCGGCGTGAAAGAGGGAGACACAGTCCGAGTGGAGGGCAAGGGCATGCCAAGGCTCAGGGGTGGTGGCTTTGGAGACCTATTCCTTAGGGTCCATATAGACATACCCAAGTTGGGCTTTTGGGAAAAGCACTTTGGAGATGGCAAAAAGATCAAACAGCTCCTTGAGGAGTTAGACAAACTACTGCCTGAGCCCACCAGATTGAGGGTAAGACAGCCATGAAGAGGGAAGTTAAAAAGAAATACACCATAAGCGTAGTGGCGGAGATGTATAACATACACCCGCAGACCCTCCGCCTTTACGAAAAGGAGGGTCTTATAAAACCCTACAGAAGCAAAGGAAGGACCAGATATTACACAGAGGAGGACCTCAAAAGGTTGGAGTTTGTGCTTACCCTATCCAGAGAGCTCGGGGTGAATTTGGCGGGCATTGAAATCATCCTCAGAATGAAAGAACAGATGGAGGAGATGGAAAGGCAGATCCAAAAACTTTTGGAGATCATCCAAAGAAGCCTACAGGAAGAAGAAAGTGATGATGTGAAGGCAATAGTGCTCTCCAGCAAGAATGTGGTGGCACGTCTTCGGGATATAATTAACAAGCATGAGAATAAGGGAAACTGACCTGCCGGGTATAGGCAAAAAATATGGGGTGATACTAAAGAGCGGTAAAGAGCTTGTGATAATCATCCACAATACGGGTAGGAGAGAAATATATCTTATGGAGGACGAAGAGCCCAGCTGTGTTATAGAGCTAACTGATGAGGAGGCAAAAGAACTTGGCTTTTTGGTGGCGGGTGCCACATACCAGCCTGTTGCCACGGAAAAGATGGAAATGATCCTCCAACAGGTGGTGATGGAATGGGTAAAGGTTCATCAAAACTCAAACTTTGTTAATAAGACCATAGCAGAGCTTGAGATAAGGAGAAAGACTGGCGTTTCCATAATCGCCATAGAGAGGGGGGGAAAGGTGATCCCAAGCCCAGACCCTTATAAAGAACATATAAGGGCAGGAGACACACTGATCGCGGTGGGCACCAGACAGCAAATGAAAGCCTTTTTAGACCTATGCGGAGGATGTAGCACTTAAGATGCACTCTTACGAGATTCTCCTGTGGATAGGACTTCTCTTTAGCCTGCTCTTTGTTTTTGGCTTTTCTCTTAGGTTTTTAAAGGTTCCCTACATACTCTCCTTCATGTTGGCTGGAGTTGTGGGAAAGGAGCTCTTTCCTGAAAAAGTGATAGAGTGGGTTGCCTTTTTAGAGCATTCTGCGGTGATATTTCTCTTCTTTTTCATAGGGCTTGAGTATTCCTTTGAGCGCCTTGGGGCTATGAAGAACATTCTAAAGCCCGGCTTGGCGGACCTTTTTATAAATTTCCTTCCGGTGTTTCTTGTGGCATATATTGCTACCAAGGATTTTCTCTTTTCTGCAGTGGTTGCCTCTGCCCTTTACCCTTCCAGCACTGCCATAACCGCCAAGCTACTGTCCGACTACAAAAGGCTCGTTTTCCCAGAAGCAGAACTGCTCATAGGCATTCTCATCTTTGAAGACCTCATTTCAATAATACTGCTTTCTCTACTCTCCGGCGGGATTAATGGTGGGCAGGAGGAGCCTACCTTTCTTTTGCTAAGAAGCGTTCTCTCCCTTATAGTGTTCTTTTTTGCCTTTTACCTTCTTAGAAACTTGGCTTACAGGGCGGTTGGGGAGATAGATAAAATCTCAGAGGAGACCATATTTCCCTTTTTGATCGTAGGCACTTTACTCCTGCTGTGTGGTCTTGGAGAATGGATGGGAGTGTCTTCTGCCCTGATTGCCTTCATGCTGGGCGTTATAGTTCCCCAAGACAGCCTAACTTACAAAACGGTGGAGGAAAAGTTAGTTGACCTAAAAGAGCTCTCTTTGGGTGTCTTTTTCTTTTCCTTTACCTACTCTGCAAACATAAGCTTCAACCAGAACCTTTATCTTTTGATCGCCTTGCTTTTGCTTTCCTTGATCACAAAGCTCATATCCACCTATTGGGGTGCCAGACTTTATGGGCTTAGTAAGAGGGTTTCCATAAGGGCTAGCCTTTCCTTCTTAGCAAGGGGTGAATTTTCTCTTATCTTTGCCAGCTTACTTCCCGCCACTCAAGCCTTGGTCTTTTTGGTAGTTTTGATCACATCCATTCTTGGAAGTATAACCTTTGTCTATGCACCCAAGGTGGCATCCGCCTTAGCCAAGTCCAAGGGATAGGTATTCCCTTATCAGAACTCCCTCCTTTATGCCCCAATCACTTACCACAATTTCCCTTTTACCAAACAAAAACATAGCCCTGTAGAAGACTATAAGTCCCGGAATTATCACCTTTGCCCGTTTTGGCTCTATGTGTGGAAAGGTCTTTACTCTGTCTTCTGCCTTCATACTGCTGAGGGTCTCTAGCCAAAACATCATATCCTCCAAAGTTAGCTTGGAGCCGTGCACCAAAGAACCTTGATAGGGAAATACATTGTTCTTTATTGCACTTATGGTGGTAATAGTCCCACCCAACCCCACCAAAACATCGCAAGGACGGACTACATCCTTTATTAGCTCGTCTAAAAAATTCCTCAAAGACTCCAGCTCGTAAAGCTTGGGAGGGTCGCTTTCTATAAACTCCTCCGTAAGGTTGACTATGCCCACCGGAAGGGACCTTAGGTATTCAACCTCTGTGCCCTTGCCACATACAAACTCTGTGGAACCTCCTCCCTGGTCTATTATGCAAAATTTTCCCTCCGGCTTTAGGGAAAAGGCAACCGCTAAGAAGGCAAGGCTACCCTCCTCCTCTGGGGTTATTACCTTCAGCTCCAATCCCGTTTCTTCCTTTACCCTCTTTAAGAACTCTTGAGCGTTCTTTGCCCTACGTAGGGCTTCTGTGCCAATTAGGACTATTCTTTCTGCCCCATGCTGTTTTGCCACTTGTATGTATTTTTTGATGGTCCGCAATGTCTCTTCCATAGGCTCCTCTTGGAGGTAACCTTCCTCCTTCAACCCTGTAGCCAAAGAGGTAATGTTGCCCTCTTCGTATATGATCCTGAAGGAGTTAGAAAAGTCTGCTACGCTCAGCCTGCAGGAGTAGGAACCAACATCTATGGATGCAACCTTCACTGAATTAATTATAAATCAATGCCATTTATTTATTATCAGTTGGTTGTTGGATAGACTTAGCAATCGCTCTACAACCTTTGATCCTTTCAGGGCGGTAATAATTTCTACCCTCGGAGGATTGCCTGTCAAAAGCTTAAACCTAAGAACATCACCATCTACGATATACTTGAACCTAAAATCCCTTCTCCTTTCTCTTCCACCTTTACCAGCTCTTGATATTTTAGAACCATAAACCCCCAACAACTCTCCGTTTGGCACACAAGTTAAAAGAATAGCATCAATTTTGTCCGAAAAATGTTTGTGTATAACGAGTATAATGTAAGTCAGAGTTATCCTACCATCAGAATATCGAGTAGGTATGTCTGCGTTAAACATGCCGGGTATAGTATAACTGGTTTGGTTTTTTCCAACGTTTACAACGCCTTGCCAATCTGCTGGGTTTTGATCTAACGCAGTTTTTATGTCAATATGAACTCTAAAACCTTCTTCAGAGTCAAAAACTAAATCCGCACCTATTGGTGTTGAATTGGGAAAGTTGAACAGTGCTGAAGCCCAATTATGAAAGACTCTCTCTGCTCCTATATTAAGGTCGCTTTGTTTGTATCCTTCTCTTGCAGTCCTAAGAAATGCAGATTTCCAGTCGTTAATTATAGCAATCCTTGAATTTAAAAGGTTTAAAATCTCCCCTATCCTATTTAGCATAAGCGTCTTTATTGTGATAAAATATCTAAACTCTGCTTCTTCAATTTTAACCAAGTTCCCCAACATAACCTTTACACCTCTCTTTTATCAAGTCTATGTAGCTTGGGTTTATCTCAACCAACACTGCATTCCTCCCAAGCTTGGACGCCACCTCGCCTACAGTTCCCGAACCTGCAAAAGGGTCTAAAACTGTGCCACCTTCAGGACATCCAAGCTTTATACACATCTCCACCAGCTTGCGTGGAAAAACCGCAAAGTGTTCTCCCTTGTAAGGTTCCGTTGCAATCTCCCATACATCTCCAATGTTTTTGCCCTCTGGATGGCTTTTTACCGTAGAAAGCACGACCACTCTATCCAAAATTAACCTATCGTATGTTCCATCAAAGCCTAAAATCTCCTTTAGTTTGTGCCAGTCTTCAGGGCGAGGAATGCTTCCGCCCTTGCCCCAGTGGGAAAAATCCTTTCTTAGCCAGTGCCCAACTGTGTGAGGACATCCAAGCATTTCTCCCAGTTTCTTTACGGATATACCTTTTTCTCTTAGATTTTCTTTCAGGTAGTCTGCTATAAGCCCTTGAGGGAAGAGCCATTTTCTTTTGATTATAAGCTTCTCCCCTGTGATTGATAATCTGCCTGCTGGAGATGCTGTTAAAAGGTTGGCTTTTTTATACTTTTCACTCTGCCTTGAAAAAAGCCCATTTTTTGCATTTTCATATTTTATTTCAGAATATTCGAATAAGTGCGGTTTAGGGAGTTCCTTAGTTCCACAGTGCCTGCATACGAACCTACTATTGTTAGCATAAGACAAATGAACATCCCAATAGCTAAGAGTTTTGCCACAGTTTCCACATACGAAGTTAGCACGTTTTTGATTCAAAGAAAACTCAAGCCATTCTTCAACTGCACCTTCCCAAAGAATTTTTAAAAGTGTGCCTTTAATTTCTATAACTCTCCCGCTACGTTTGTTTCTATGACTCAGACGATCCTCTACACTTGCGTTAAGTAATTTGCTAAAATCTATCGTATAGGATAATTTAGATTTTTCATTAACTTCTTCAAGATTAAAGTAATACACTTCCTTGCCAACGTTTTTAACGAAAAAAAGAACAACTTCATATGTGTTATTTAATCTATTCCTTGCTGGTGTGGGCATTGCGTTTGGTTTATACCAAATGATCTTGTTCTTTAGGGCATATCCAGCTTTCTTCATTTCCAAAGCCACCATCTCTGGGATCAGTAAAAGCTCTTCGTTCTCATACTTATACCCTATGTTTAAAAATACAGTGGCTGTATTCTTAAGCTTGTTCCATAGTAATCTAAAAACATTGGCTATTTCTTTTGCATACTCTTCGGGACTGTTCTCCTGTCCTATTTGCCCTGCAACACCATAATCCCTTTGCCGATAATAGGGTGGTGAGGTGATAACACAATCGATACTATGGTCTTTGATTTTTTCATAAACTTGCCTTATGTCGCCCAGAATAAGTTGGACAGCCATTTTATTTTATTATATAGTCCCTTGACCCATCCCTTTGTGGGCGTAATATTCCAACCTATGGAAAGGGCTTACTGCAAACATCAGCATGTGTTTCATGTGCCCAAGAAGGAGGCGGAGGGGCGCGTGCTTTTGGTGTTTTTGCTGACGCTGGCTTTTATGATTGTTGAGATCGCTTCCGGCTATATCTTTGGTTCCGTTGCCCTTTTGGCGGACGGCATACATATGGGAA
>DAIRFT010000032.1:0-6830 GCA_036794885.1 Thermocrinis sp.
GAGGGGCTTTCGGTGATCTTGGGTCATACCCAAATAGTTAAAGGACTATGCAAAGACGAAGACGCCAAAGAAAGGCTAAGGAAGAAGAACTTCCATGGACTAAAAGAAGAGGACCCATTATACCACCTTCTAAAAGCCTACGGTGGGGAGGAGGTCCTTGAGGAGTTTTCCGAGAGGTTCAAGGAATATTCCTCCCAGTGTGAAGAGTTAAGGCATCTTGGAATCCTTCTCCGAGAAGCAGGTATAAAGGTGCTTTATGACCTCTCGGAGGTCAGGCTTCAAGAATATTACACGGGCATAGTTTTTGAAGTCTTTCATCCAGAGGTTGGCTATCCCATTGCGGGGGGTGGGCGGTATGATGAGTTGTTTCTCAGTTCCAAAGCGGTAGGGGGTGCGGTTTATTTGGACCTTCTGCTGGAAGTTTTATAATCTTTTTGATACATCGGGTGAGAAACTCAAGAAAGCCAAAAATTTCTTGAGAAAAAGCCCTTGACAGGGAGAAATCTATAATATCCCAAAAACCCACAAAGGCGTTCACGAATGGAACTAAAAAGCATCCTATTCTTTTTTCTTTGTTCATTCATCATATCAGTCCTTTCTCTTTTGCATAAATTCCATACTTTTTGTCAGTTTTAGCGATGTGGGTGTATATCCAACCCCATGCGTAGAATAGGGCTTCCCTAAAGGCTTTTGGGTCCCCTTTTTCTATGTATGGAGCTAAGTTGTAGACTTCTCTGCGGAACATATCATGCACTTTTCTATGGTCGTCTAATCCAGGATAACCTATTTTTTCCATAAACTTTTCCTCTTCGGACAGATGATACTCCACGTAGGACAGAATTTCTCTTTTGAAAAGCTCAAAGGCTTCCTCTTTTTTTCCTTCTTTTAGGAGCTCGTAAACATTGTTTAATAGTGCTACCAATCTCATGTGTTGTTTGTCCATTTTTTCAACATGTGTGAGAAAGTTGTCGTCAAACTCTATCATACTTTTCCCTCTCTGTCCCTATTATAAATTTATGCCAAAAATGCACACACGTCAAGTGAGAAATTCAAAGAAGCTGGAAATCTCTTAAGAGAAAAGTCTCAGCAAGGAGGAAAGGGATTACCTTACTTGCCTACCTTTATGCCTATGTTGTGGGCTATAGCTTTTTTTTAGGAAAAGTTATGTATGGAACTAATTTCTCACCCGAAGTTTCTACTGGAAGTTTTATAATCTTTCTGATGTTCTTGGACTTTGAAAAGGAGCTAGTGGAGCTCCACCAAAAGATAAATCAGTTAAAAAGGCTGTATCAGTTGGGAGAGAAGAAAAAGGAAAAGGATCTCAGAAAATTGCAGAGGGAGTTTAGGAAAAAGGCAAAGGAGATATACTCCAAGCTTGACCCTTGGGAAAGGGTGCAGTTGGCAAGGCATCCCCAAAGACCCCATACCATAGACTACATAGGACTTATCTTTAAGGACTTTGTAGAACTTCACGGAGACAGGAGGTTTGGAGACGATAAGGCTATAATTGCGGGCTTTGGCTATTTGGATGACTTGCCCGTTGCCATCATAGGCCACGAAAAGGGCAGGACTACCAAAGAAAAGATGGAGAGAAACTTTGGTATGCCACACCCGGAGGGCTACCGAAAGGCAATAAGGGTGGCAAAGCTTGCGGAACACTACTGCCTGCCAGTGATCACCTTTGTGGATACGCCCGGGGCTTACCCGGGCATAGGGGCTGAGGAGAGGGGGCAGTCTGAGGCAATATCGGAAAGTCTATACACCTTTGGATACCTAAAGGTGCCAGTGATCGCAGTGGTCATAGGAGAGGGTGGTTCCGGCGGTGCCTTGGCTCTGGGGGTAGCAAACGTGGTTCTGATGCTCCAAAACTCCATATACTCGGTTATATCTCCCGAGGGCTGTGCGGCGATCCTGTGGAAAGACCAATCAAGGGTAAAGGATGCATCAAGGGCTCTAAAGCTAACCGCCAAAGACCTACTGGAGCTCAAAGTCATAGACGCCGTAGTTCCCGAGCCCCTTGGCTCCGCCCACTGGGATCCCGTCCGAACCGCAAGGATTTTAAAACGATGCATAAAAAAACACCTTAAGCCTCTGCTAACCATGAACTCTCAAGAGCTTGTAAATCAACGCATAAAGAAGTTTGAAAGGATGGGTATTTTTGTAGAAAGATGAAAAATCTAATCATCCACGGACACTTTTACCAACCCTTTAGGGAAAATCCCTACTTGGGAGAGATCCACTTGGAAGAGGGCGCCCAGCCCTTTGAAGACTGGAACGAGAGAATATACAGAGAATGCTATTTACCCGTAGCCTATGCCCACTACAGAGAAGATGGGACAACCAAAGACATCATCAACAGCTACAAGCATCTCAGCTTTAACATGGGATGGACCTTAACCCATTGGTTGGAAAAAAAGCATCCCGAGCTTTTGGAAAGGGTAAAGGAAGGAAAAGAACACGCCCTGGCAAGCACCTTTAACCATACTATCCTTCCGTTGAACCCTTTGGAGGACAGAGAGGTTCAAATAGTTTGGGGTATAAGGGCTTACGAAAGGTTCTTTGGCAGAAAACCTTTAGGGTTTTGGCTTCCCGAGTTGGCGGTGGATTATGAAACCTTAAGGCTTTTGAAAAAACACGGTATAGAGTTTATCATCCTTGCACCCCATCAGGTAAAGGGCAACGCTAAATACCTTTGGGTGGAAGACTTAGCAGTTTTTGTCTATGATGGAGAGCTTTCCCATGGTGTGTCCTTTGGAGAGCTTTTGGTGTCCGCAGAAAAACTGCATCAACTTATGAAAAACAAAGAACCACCTGTGGTTATTGCCACCGACGGAGAGACCTTTGGGCATCACAAAAAGTTTGGCGAGCTTGCCCTTGCCTACCTTTTCAAAAAATATCCCGACGACTTTACCACCTTGGAGGACTACTACAGAGCCCAAAAGCCAAACCAAAGGGGAGAGCTTATACCCTATACCTCTTGGAGTTGTGTGCATGGCATTGAAAGGTGGAGGTCTAACTGCGGCTGTTCGGTGGGAGGGCTTCCGGGCTGGCAACAAAAGTGGAGGGCACCCCTCAGGGAAGGCTTGGAGAACCTGCGGAGCGTGGTAAAAGAAAAGGCCTATTCAACCCTTGAGAAATACCTAAGGGAACCAAACATTGCCCTCTTGGATTATGTATATGTGATATTGGAGAACTATTCGCAGTCCGCAAAGGAGGACTTCCTAAGAAAACATGCCAAAAGGCGTCTGTCCGCAAAGGAGGTTGTTGAAGTTTTCAAGTCCCTTTCTGCCATCAAATACATGCACCTTGCCTTTTCCTCTGACGGCTGGTTTTTTGCGGACATATCTGGCATAGAAACGGTTAAAAATCTTCTGTTTGCCAAAAGGGCAATAGACCTGTTGGAACTTGAAGATGGAGAAAGGATGCTAACGGAATACCTACAGCAGGCACCTAGCAATGTTTTAGCTTACGGAAACGGGCTTGGCGTCTGGGAAAAACTGGTCAAACCTCAGGTTTATGAGCCCAAAACTATAGCCAAAACCGCTGTGTTTTTACATCTTTCGGAGGAAAAAACCCTTGGGCGGTGGGAATACGAAGTTCAAGAGAAAGAAGATGGCTTTTCTGTGAAGCTAAAGGACCCAGAGACGGAGGAAGCCTTCTCCTTTGAAATTGAATGGGAGGAGTTGAACCTTGAGGAGGTGCCCGATAGGTTCTTAGGAAGAATACTGAAAGGTTGGATGGAGTCCTTTGAAGAAGGCTACCTTAGCTTTTTGTCCGATTACATACACCTTTTGGAAGAGGTAGCTTACTATTCCAAATCCAGAAGCTTTGAGTTTTTGGAGGATGTGAAAGCCCATACGGAGCTCCTCCTGGGGTTAAAGTTAAAGGAACTCTTGGTAAAGGACAAAGATGTAAAGGCTATAAAGGAGCTTTTTAATAGGGCACAACAGCTTGGCTTAGACCTAAAAGCACACCGCTTGGCTAAACACTTTGTAGAGCTCTGCCTTAGCAAGCTGGAAGAGGAAGAGGAACTTTTGGAGGTTTTGGAGTTGATAAAAGACTACAACACTAAGGTGGGAAGGTTTGAGCTTATGATAGACCTGTGGGAGGTGCAAAACAAAGTTTGGGAAAGAAGACATTCAATAAAGAACAGAAAAATCTTTGAACTACTCAATCTTCAACCATACGCCACAGAATGACGACCTCTCCCTTTATTTCTCCTCTCTTACTCAGCTCCTCCAAAACTTCCACCACCCTGCCCCTTATGTACTCCTCGTGCAATTTGGTTAGCTCCCTTGCTACACATACGGTGGTGTTGTCTCCGTATGTTTCTTTTATGGCTTCCAAGGATTTTACCACCCTGTTGGGAGATTCAAAGGCTATTATAGTGCTGTCTTTGTATGCCTTTAGCTCCTCCAAGAAGTTATTCAAGCCCTTCTTTGGCAAAAAGCCCACAAAGGTAAAGCGGTCTGTGGGTAATCCGGAGCCCACCAAGGCGGTTATAACCGCACTGGGACCTGGGATCACCTCCACTGGTATGCCCTTTTCAATGCAAGCCCTTATGAGCTTGTATCCGGGGTCCGAGATAGAGGGCGTGCCCGCATCCGTCACTAAGGCAACATCTTCCTTCTCAAGGAGTTTGATGATCTTTGGCACCTGCACGCTTTCCTTTGGCTCATAATAAGACAGGAGCTTTTTACCCTCTATCTTGTAGTGATTGAGAAGAATAGAGGTTCTGCGAGTGTCCTCGCAGGCTATAAAATTGACAGATTGAAGCACCTCTATAGCCCTAAAGGTTATATCTTTGAGGTTACCTATAGGTGTTCCCACCACATAAAGCTTTCCCATCTCACTTCACCAAAAGTAGAGGTATGTTAGCATGGTGCATAACAAAGGTTGTTACGCTTCCCAAGAAGAGCTCCTTTATCCTCCCCTTGGAGAAGGCTCCTAATAGCATCAGGTCCATATCCTTAGAATATTCTACCAGTTTTTCCTCCGGAATGCCAGAGAGCCCAACATAACGCACACCTTCTCCCACCTCTGCGGAGAGATCATCCTCTCCCACATGGACCGCATACACCTCTCCATCAAAGAGCTTTCCTAATAGCTTGCCCATATGTAGGGCTCTTTTGGAGGGCTCACTGCCATCGTATGCTACACAGATTTTCTTTATGTCTTTTTTTTGTTCCACCGCCACAAAGACGGGACACGGAGACCTTCGGGCTACGATCTCGGTGGTTGAACCCAAAAGAAAACCAGACACCGGCTTGTGAGATTTCTTTCCCAGCACGATCAGGTCCTCTGGGTCCGCCTGGGCTAAGATCACATGGTAGGGCTTGCCGGTGCTCTGATAGGAGGAAACCTTTACACCTTTGCTCCTACCCAAGGCTAAAAACTCATCCAGAAGAACGCTTGCCTGCCCTTCAAAGAACTCTTTGAGCTTTCCCGATATGCCCGCATAATAGTTAAAGCCCAAAACCCCCGCTATATCTTCCAAAAATCCCTCCTCCAAAATCCTTTCATCTATTACATGGATGCCCACCACCGGCACATCCAACCTTTTCCCAAACTCAAAGGCGTAATGGACCGCACTCCAACTGGTGGGAGAGCCATCCAACCCCACTAATATTCGGTTAAACATCTAAGTTTTTGACCTCCCTGGCGTAAGCGGTTATGAACTCCCTCCTTGGCTCCACCTCTTCTCCCATGAGTATGTTAAAAATCCTGTCTGCCTCTATCGCATCCTCTATAGAAACCTTCAAAAGCCTCCGGGTGGCAGGGTTCATGGTGGTCTCCCAAAGCTGTTCCGGGTTCATCTCACCCAAACCCTTGTATCTTTGAATTTCAAAGCTACCCTTTACAAGCTCCATAACTCCGTCAAAGAGAGAGTGAATGTTGTCTATGGTTTTGCTTTTTTTATCAAAGGTCGCCTCCACGGGTGCCTTTATCGGAATGCCTCCCAACAGATGTTTGTATGTAAGAGATGAGAGTAGATCCGCATCCACTATGACCCTTTTACCTATGGCTTTGTCAATGAACACCAGTTCATAGGCAGATTCAACCTCGTTAAACCTTGTGGATACTTCATAATTTTTGAGGTGCCCTTTCAACATCCTTATCTTTTCCTCCAGCAGGCTCGGATCCCTCAGGTCTTCCTCTCTGAGTTTAGCCCTTAGCAAGCCTTCCAAGACCTCCTCTCCCTTTCTCTTTACTAAGAGTCTGTATCCTTCCTCCGTTTCCTTCAGGGTTTTCAAAAGCTCCAAGAGCTTTTCTCCTCTATACTCCTTTCCTTCCGCATCCCTCAGAAGGACATCCTTCTTTATATGTTCCATCAGAAAGTTTTCCAACTCCCTCTCATCCTTGAGATAGGCGATCATCTTCCCCTTTTTGACCCTGTAGAGAGGAGGCTGGGCTATGTAAAGATGACCCGCTTCTATTATTTTTGGCAAATACCTGTAAAAGAACGTCAAAAGCAAGGTTCTAATGTGGGAACCGTCCACGTCTGCATCCGTCATGAGTATTACCTTGTGATACCTGAGCTTGGAAAGGTCCATATCTTCTCCTATGCCCGTGCCCAGGGAGCTGACTATCGCCTTTATCTCCTCGTTGGAGAGGATTTTGTCAAGCCTTGCCTTTTCCACGTTGAGGATTTTACCCCTTAAAGGAAGGATCGCTTGAAACCTCCTGTCCCTTCCCTGTTTGGCGGAACCTCCCGCAGATTCGCCCTCCACTATAAAGAGCTCGCATTTTTCTGGGTCCTTCTCGGAGCAGTCCGCCAACTTACCGGGCAGTGTGGTATCCTCCAAGGGAGATTTTCTCCTGACCAGTTC
>DAIRFT010000005.1:0-1441 GCA_036794885.1 Thermocrinis sp.
ACCGGGCTTCCCTTAGGTTCTACAAAGTTAAAGTCTCACGCAGGCATGTTGAACCTGCTCGGAGTTTCCTATGAGGAAATAGACTGGAAAAAAGTTCTTTCTGTGGAGGGCACCAAGCTATATTGGTATGGCAAAGAAAAAAAGCACAGAAGGAAAATGGGACACATCAATCTGGTGGCAAGCACAGAAGAAGAGGTGATGGAAAAACTTAACCAGCTTTACGAAATGATCTACGAACCCATCAAGTGCTGAGGCGTTGGTAGGTCTCAGAAAGCTCCAAAAGCCAAAGGCTTAGCTCCGCGGGAGGTAATCGATCCATCCTCCACTCCCAATTACCTTTGGCAGTTCCTGGCGTGTTCATCCTTGATTCTTTGCCAAGGTTCAAAAGGTCTTGCATAGGGATAACACAATATTTAGCTACAGACATATACGCTAACCTTATTAGCTCTTTTGAAACATTTTCTCTGTCCAAGCTTTTTCCCAAATACCTTTCAAGCCTTTTCCTGTCTGCGGAATTTAGTTCTTCCACAAACCAGTCCTTTAGGGGCATGTTGTCGTGGGTTGTCGTATAAACCGCGCAGTTTTGGTTGTGATTATGAGGCAAATGGGTGCTGTTTGGCTCAAAAAAGGCAAAGGCTAACACCCTTGTGGATACAAAGCCAAAGCGATCTCTGAGCTCCTCCACCTCTCGGTCTATAGTTCCCAGGTCCTCCGCTATGAAGGGAAATTCCGGAAAACGATCCCTTAGCAAGCTAAAGAACTCCTCCGGATATGCCCTCTCCCACCAACCTTCTTTGGCGTTTTGCCTTCCTTTGGGAACCACATAATAGGATACAAACCCTCTAAAATGGTCTATGCGTAAAAGGTCATAGAGTTTTAAGGAGTGTTCTATCCTCCTGACCAACCACTCAAAGTTTTCCTCCCTCAGTGCCTGCCAATTATAGACAGGATTTCCCCAGAGCTGACCCTCTGGGCTAAAGTAATCCGGAGGAACGCCCGCGCACACATCAAGCCTAAAAAGCTTCTGATTTTTCCACACGTCTGCACTGTCAAAGGCAGGATAAATGGGAAGGTCCCCTACGATCCTTACACCCTTTTCATTAGCATAGCTTTTTAACCTGAACCACTGCCTGTAAAAGACATACTGCCTGAACTTCTCCCTCTTCACATCCAAAGGGTCTGGCTTTAGATCAGTCCAACGGTCCCAAGAACTTCGGTTTTTCCTCTTCAGTGCAGAAAAAACAGCGTAGTCCTCCAGCCAATAGGCGTTTTCTTCCTCAAACTGCCAAAAGTCCCTATCCTCCGAAAAGTTCCTAAAGGCTTCCTCAAGGATCAGGTCTTTTACAAAGTAAGCCTTTGAGTAATCAACCTTTTGGCTAGTGTTTTCTTTTAGCTTATCTAAGGTCTCTTTAGAGACAAGCCCATCTTCCTCTAAGATCTC
>DAIRFT010000005.1:1541-12043 GCA_036794885.1 Thermocrinis sp.
AATAGAAGGGCGGGGTGGCTACATAAACCTTTTGCGTATTAAGTCCAAATACTATGAGAGGGTGAAGGAAAATATAGAGGAAGAAATATCCAAAGTAAGGAAAAGGTATCCAGAGTTTGAAGAAGAGCTTTACGACAAGCTATATACCTTTTTAAAACGCTACATCTCTAAAAGCGGAGCAATCCTTTTCAACGAAACTCCCTTTCATAACGATGTCTACGAAAAGGTCTACACAGACAAAAGGGATGTGATGCTTTTTTGGAAAACCAAAAACCTTTACTATGTAAAGATAGACAGAATGTTTAAAAGCATGCCCGTAGAGCTTGACGGGCTTAGGTTTTTCTTTGACGCCTCGGAGATAGAGTATAAGAAAAACAACGAGAAAAGGGAGATTATTTATGAGTTTGATAAAGTGGAAAATGGAGAGATAAGGTTTAGAGTTAAATATTCAGAAAAAGGGCGAAAGACGGACACAGAAGAAATACTTAAGAAACTAAGAAAGGTGGGGATAAGAATCTCCGAGGAGCAAATACAAGATGCCTTTAGGATTTTTGAAAAACAGTCTGAGATAGATTACTTCATAAACAAAAACGCAAGGGAATTTTTGAAGGAACAGTTTAAGCTGTGGCTCTATCAATACCTTGTGGATGGCACGGAAGAGTGGTCTAAAGAAAGAGTAGAGCAACTCAATCTTTTAAGGAATATTGCTTACAAACTCATAGACCTTATAGCCCAATTTGAAGAGGAGCTTGTAAAGATCTGGAATAAGCCAAAGTTTGTAAGAAACTCAAACTATGTTATTACATTAGACAGAATAGCCAAGCATGGAGAAAAGGGCTTGGAAGTGATAAGGAAAATCTTCAGTCATCCAAACCTACAAGAACAAATAAGGGAGTGGAAAGAGTTAGGCATAGTGGATGATAGCTTTAAGGTGGAAGAGGTTTTAGAATGGGAGAAACTGTCAGAGAAATACAAGTTCTTACCCATTGACACGAAATATTTTAAAGACTTGGAATTTGAGATAATTGGACTTTTTGATAACTTAGACCAAGCTTTAGATGGATGGCTTATAAAAAGTGAGAATTATCAGGCATTGAATACGATATTACCAAAGTTTAAAGGAAAGGTCCGGACTATTTACATAGACCCACCCTATAACACAGGAAGCGACGGGTTTATCTATTTAGATAGATTTTCCCATTCCACTTGGTTGTCTTTTATGCACGATAGACTCAGTTTAGCCAGAGGGCTCTTAGGCGAGGATGGAGTGATTTTTACAAGCATAGGCGATTTAAACCCACAAGAGGGAGAAAGCTTCAGGCTGCAGTTTCTACAGAGCATGATATTTCCCAAGAGGTTTGGAAATCTAATATGGAAAAAGAGAGGGGGTATAGGAAGTTTTTCGGAAAAAAATTTGACGGAAAACCATGAGTATATTACTGTGTTTGGAAATGAGAAGTCCTTCATTTACGAAAATATAATCACGGAAAAGCAAAGGAAGGAATATAAGCATAAGGACGAAAGGGGACCATATAAATGGATGGACTTGCTCGGTCCAAGCCAACAGACAAAAGACAAAAGACCAAACTTAAATTACGGCATAATCATTGATCCCAATGCTTGCAACATAATTGGATTTGAATACAACCAAAACGGTGAAAAAAAACGAGAACTGTTTTCTGATAAATACACTGATATTGAAATAATATACCCTAAAGGAAATTACACATGGTTGATAAGTAGGGATGTGCTCAAAAAGCACTACGAGCAAGGACTGATTAGAGTATTTAAAGAAAAGAACGGATATTCTGTAAAGATCAAAAAGCACCTCTTTAAGCCCGATGGAACAGTAGACGGGAATGTTCTAAAAAGCATACTAACTGATAATGGTGTTGATGTGGGACTAAATGCGGACGCAACAAGGGAGTTAAAGGACCTCTTTTATCCCGATGATTACTCAGCGTTAAAGCCAAAGCCAGTGTCTCTTGTCAAGCTGTTGATCCATGCAACCACAAAGGGTGATGAGATAGTCTGTGATTTTTTTGCTGGTTCTGGCACCACAGCCCATGCGGTCATGGCTTTAAACAAAGAGAACAATGGGAAGAGAAAATTTGTCTTAATAGAGATGGGAGACCACTTTTATACAGTTATCCTACCGAGGATCAAAAGGGTAGCTTACTCCTTTAACTGGAGTCGTGGAAAACCACAGGATAGCAATGGAATAGGAGTATTCTTTAAATACTACGAGCTTGAGCAGTTTGAAGACACCCTTGCCAAAGCGGTCTATAAGGACGATGTGATGCTTATAAGAGGAAAATCATTGTATGAACAGTATATTTTTCTAAAAGATGAGAAACTTTTGAAAGTTTTGGAGATAAACTACGAGAATAACAAGGTAAAGGTAGACCTAAAAAGACTCTATGAAGATATAGACATAGCAGAAACGCTTTCTAATCTGATAGGCAAATGGATAAAGAGGATAAAAGAGAACGAGGTAGAGTTTGAAGATGGAACAGTCATAAACACAAAAGACTTAGACTATAAACTAATAAAACCCTTGATCTGGTGGTAAGATCATGGAAATGGACTTATTTGAAACTTATGGAAGCCCTGCCTTTGAGATACGCATAGTGGCAAAGTGGATAGAGAACTATATTTTTGATGAGATTATAAAAAGTTATGATTTGCTAAGTTATAGGATCTACAAAAATTTAAACTTTCAGGCTGGCTACGACGTGGAGGTTGTGTTTGAAACTAAAGATGGAAAGGCTATAACAATAAAAATAGAAGTGAAAACCGAAGAACATCATTGGTATTCAAAAACAAAAAACATAGGATTGGATTACATATCCGCCTTCAAATTTAAGAACCAGATATACAAAAATAGGATAAAAAATCAGGGTAATTGGGTAAGTCCAGAAGAACTTAATGAGTTCAAGCAAAACATTACAGTTAAGAGAGATGGAAAACTCTATACATGCGATGCGGATATACAGCTTTTTTATTGCAAGCTAAATGAAACGGAGGCTAAATTTTTTGCATACTGTAATGAGTGTCTGAAAAACTTGCGGACTTATTTTGAAAACCATTATCCCTTGAGGATAAACGATAAAGCAAGTTATGATTTGAATGACACATGGGAATCTGCCGCTTATTTTGTAAATCCTGAGAAATGTCCGGAGTTAAAGAAGTGCGAAATAAATAGCTTAGATAAACTAATAGAATGCCTTAACTGGGCACGAAGAATTATATAGATTATAATTTTATCGGCGTGAGGTTGAAGGAAAAAGATAGAAGATCATTGGACAATTCTGGGATATCAATCCCAAACTTACGATTGAAAACGATATTAGACACATTGGAAGATGTTGAAGGAGTGTGGTATGCTATTGACCTTTCTACATTCTCAAGTAAAAAAAAGCTTTTTGACTATCAAAAGAATGCATTAGAAAATGCCATAAAAGGGCTTTATTACTTTTATAGCAAATGCGGAGGCAACAAGGAGGAGTTTTTTGAAAATGTTTATAAGGGTATCCTGCCTGAAACTCTCCCTATACGAAATAAAAAGCTCATAGACCTTCAAAAAGAAGGAGGGTTTGTGGTTAATGGGAATGAGCTTCCCACTTATCAAATAATCAACCGTATGGGTTTTTGGATGGCTACAGGCTCTGGGAAAACTCTTGTAATAGTAAAGCTTATTGAACTGTTGAGTGGGCTTATGAACCTGAAACTTATTCCAAAAAAGGATATATTGTTTTTAACACACAGGGATGATCTAATAGGGCAGTTTAAAGGGCATGTGGAAGAGTTTAACGAAGGGAGAATGCCCAGCAAAATAATTCAGCTTTATGAACTGAAGGATTATGAGGATGTTAAAAGCGGGCTGGACAATCCAACAGGTATTCCTGTTTTTTATTACAGGGCAGACCTTTTTGACACAGAAGAGAAAGAAAAGAGGGTGAATTTTAGAAACTATCTAAACAATGGCAATTGGTATTTGATCCTTGATGAAGCCCACAAGGGAGATAAGGATGAGAGCAAAAGACAGGCAATTTTTAACATCCTTTGTAAGAATGGCTTTAGGTTTGACTTTTCAGCTACCTTTACAGAGGAGATTGACTTTATCACCTGTGCCTACAACTTCAACTTGGCAGAGTTCGTAAAACAAGGCTACGGCAAACATATATATGTATCAAGTGAGAACCTAAGAAGCTTTAACAGAAGGGACGACTTTTCTCAAGAGGAAAAACAAAAAATACTTCTAAAAATCTTTATTCTTCTCACGGGTCTAATAAAAGCAAGGGAAAAGGTAAAAGACAGAGTTCCCTATCACAAACCCTTGCTTTTGGTGTTGGTAAATTCCGTTAATGTTGAGGACTCAGACATGGAACTGCTTTTCAGAGAGCTTGCCAACATAGCGAAGGGTGAAATACAGGACAGTGATTTTCAGGGGGCAAAGGACGAACTTATCCAAGAGTTAGAAAACGCAAACTTTCAGTTTGAAAATGTAAAGCTTAGCGGAGAGTTTTTAAACTTGCTTAGGGAGATAACCTTCGAAGACCCACTTGAAAGCGTGTTTAACTCCAAAAGCACTGGAACCATAGAGGTGGTTCAAATTCCACAAAACAGACAGGAGCTACTTTTCAAGCTAAAGTCTGGAGATAAACCCTTTGCCCTGATGAAGATAGGAGACATAACTCCGTGGCTAAGGGAAAAGCTGGAAGGTTATGAAATCGTTGAAAGATTTGAAGAGGAAAACATCTTTGCAAAACTGAACGAAGATGAAGACATAAACATTTTGATGGGTTCCCGTGCCTTTTATGAAGGATGGGACTCTAACCGCCCTAATGTGATCGCATTTATAAACATGGGAATGGGAGAGGATGCCAAAAAGTTTGTGTTGCAGAGCATAGGAAGGGGAGTAAGGATTGAACCTTTTAAAAATATCAGGAGAAGACTGGAGATCCTACACAAAAACTCTCAAATAGATAAAGAGACATACCAACAGGTAAAAGATTGGACCACTCCAATAGAAAGCCTGTTTGTGTTTGGCACAAAGGCGAGCAATCTGGAAACTATACTGCAAACACTGGCAGAACAAACAGAAGAGGAGGAAACCCTTGGAGACCTGTTTGAGATAAACCCTGAGGTTCAAGGAAAACTTCTATTAGCTCCGGAGTATGAAGAATCAGGGCTTAAGCTCGGGTTGCATCCCGAAGATAAGGAGATAGCCAGAGAATTTCTCAAACTTGACGATCGGATTTTAGTTTGTATGTTTGATGTCCATCCAAAGGTTTTAATGAAGCTTAAAAATGACTTTGATGCTTTGGTGCACGCAGACCATCAAGAAAGGAAAATAGGCATTCCTGAAGTTGTCCTTAAAAAGCTTTTTGGATATTTTTCTGAGAAATTCTATAAATATTGACTACATCAAGCATATTTAACAGGTTTGGAGTCTTTTTGCCTGAGGTTTGGGTTAGGGCTCACACTCTTTGAAATTGAGGCAAAAGAGGTCAGATTTTACATGGGGCACCAAAGGACTGGTGCCCGCTCTTCCAATACGGATCAATTAATTTTCTGTGTAGGTTTCCTTTAATTCCTTTGCTTTCTTTGCCATTTCCGGGTCGTATGCCTTTCCTTGCCAAAGGACCTGATAGACAACCTCAAAGGTGCTCTCCGCCAACTCGGTTAGTTCCTTAAAGAGCTGGTTGAACCTTTCGCTTCTGTGGGATTCCTCGTGGTCCTCAAGGCTTCTCCAGAAGGTTATTATGAGGACTTCCCTATCCTTTAGAGGATGTTCGGTGACTTCTCCAGCAGTGGAACCCTCAAGGGAAACACCACCTGTATTAAGGGCAACAAAGCCTCCATAAAAGCCCGTGTCTGAGTGGTATGTCTTAACATGCTCGCAGAGGTAAGCAACCTTTTCAGCTACATCGTCAAGGGTTACGCCCTCTTTGAGCACCACATAGTTTATGTTCATAATGGCGTCCTCTGGAACATCTACGATCCTATTTGCTCCAAACATGGCACACCTCCTAAGGTGATTTAATACAAGAATATAAGTATATTCTAAACATTTTAATTTGCAAGGGCTTTGTGTCTTTTCATAGGTTGAGGGTGCAGTTTTACGAGTTATAATTAAAATTGGCTTGGAGAAAAGGCTTTCTGCACATAACTTAAGAAAAAGTTTCAGGGGTAGAGAAATTCTAAAGGGTACAGACCTTTACATTGAGAGGGGAGAGGTGGTGGGGCTACTGGGTCCCAATGGGGCGGGTAAAACCACCCTGTTTAACTGTTTGGTGGGCTTTCTTTCGGTGGATGATGGAACCATAGAGTTGGAAGGAAAGGACATCACTCACCTGCCTACCCACAAAAGGGCTAAGGAGGGCATATCTTTTTTGCCACAGGAACATACCCTCTTTGAGGACCTGACCGTTATAGAAAACCTCCTGATCTTTTTGGAGTTCTTTGAAGAGGGCAAGGAGAGTGCCCTGGCGAGGGCGGAGGAGTTGCTTTCGGACTTTGGGCTCTATGAGCTGAGAAACCAAAGGGCAGGAAATCTTTCCGGCGGTCAAAAGAGAAGGTTAGAGATCGCAAGGGCACTGATCCCAAAGCCCAAGTATATATTCTTAGACGAGCCCTTTGCAGGTATAGACCCTATAATGGTGGCAGACATAAAAGAGTTAATTCTAAACCTAAAGGCTCAAGATATAGGTGTCTTGATCACCGACCACAATGTAAGGGAAACCATAAGGCTCGTGGATAGGGTTTACATAATCTCAGAGGGCACGGTGATAGCCCAGGGTCCGCCAAAGGATGTTATTTTGAACCAAAGGGTCAGGGAAGTTTATTTGGGTAAGGACTTCCATCTGTAATCTCTTTAAAAAGCTCTCTGACTGCACTTTTCCAGTCCTTCTTTCCCTCCTCCACCAAGTCCAGCACTTCCTCCATTTTGGCGGTGTATTGGTAATCCACCAGCTTTGGAAAGTTCTCCATAAGATAGTCAAGCACCAAGAAGGCGGTCTCTGTGGGCTTTAGGTAGCCCTTTTCCACCACCACGTAGCCTCTCTCTTTTAGGGTTTTTATGATCGTCGCATAGGTAGATGGTCTTCCTATGCCTAGGCCCTCAAGTTTTTTTACCAAAGATCCTTCCGTGTATCTTTTTGGTGGCTCTGTTTGCCTTTCTTCCAAGATGATCTTTTGTGGCTTGAGAACCTGTCCCTTTTCAAGCTTGGGCAGTTTTTCCTCCCTAAAGTCATGTTCTTCAAACCTTGTCCATCCGTCAAAGATTAAGGTCCTTCCCTTTGCGATAAACTCAAGGGAGATACCTTGCGTTACGGGAATAAGCATCACCTTAGTGTTTTTCAGGAGTGCAGGAGTAGAAAGGCTTGCTAAAGTTCTGCCTACGATCAGTTCAAAGAGCATTAGGCTGTCTCCCGGTGGCGGTTTTTTGACTAAGCTGGTGGGTCTTATGCATTCATGGGCAGACTGCACATGGGCTTTTTCCTTGAACTTTCTTAACTTTCCCACATACTCCACACCGTAGTTTTCTTCTATCCACTTGAGGAACTCCGTAGCCTTTTCAGGACTCATCCGGTGGGCGTCCGTTCTTGGGTAGGTAATGTAGCCCTCTTCATAGAGACCTTGGGCAAGCTTTGTGGTTTTTTCCACGCTAAAGCCAAGCTTTTCGTTGGCGGTCTTTTGTAGCTCGGGTGTGTTAAAGGGCTTGGGCGGTGATACTATCTCCTCCCACTCTTGCACTTCCTTGACTTCAAAGAAGACATCTTTTAGCTTTTCCAAGTAGGGCTTGGCGTTATCTGGCTTTTCAAACCTTACGCCCAAGTAGGCAGAGAATTCTTCAAAGACCACCTTGATGTAATAAAACTTCTTCTTCTTAAAGGACTGGATTTCCCTCTCCCTTTCCACTATGAGCCTTAGGGCGGGAGATTGAACCCTTCCTACAGAAAGACCTTTTGTTTTTAAACTTCTCTGAAGTTCCGGCGAAAGAAGATAGCCTATGAGCCGGTCAAGGACTCTTCTAGCAAACTGGGCTTTAACCAAGTTCATGTTGATGTTTGTCTGCTCTTTTATAGCCTTTTGAAGGGCGGGTTTGGTGATCTCGTAAAAATACACACGCTTTATTGGGATGTTTCTAATCTTTCTTAACTCCTCCCAAAGAAAGTAGGATATTGCCTCTCCCTCTCTGTCTGGGTCCGTTCCCAAAAGCACAAGCTGGGCTTTAAGGCTACCTTTCTTGATCTCATCAAACAATTTCTTTTTCCCCTTTCTCCACAAAAAGGTAGGATTTAATGTTTCCAAATCCACACCCAACTGGTCCTCGGGTAGATCCTTGATGTGCCCACCGGTTGCCTTAACCAAGTAGTCCTTTCCCAAATACTTACTTATGGTCTTTGCCTTTGTGAAAGATTCCACCAAGAATAGGATCATCTTTTTTGGACCCACTCCTCAAAGCTGAGGTTTTCCTTTATAGCCCTTAACATCTCTTCCTCCAAGGGTGTAAGGTCTGTGGGAATGAGGTCTGGTCTCTTTTCCAAGGTTCTTTTTATAGAGTGCCACAGTTCCCAAAGCTCAATCATTTTATGGTTGCCAGAGAGCAAAACTTCGGGCACCTTCATACCCCTGAACTCTGCCGGTCTGGTATATACGGGAGAGCCCAGCCACCTTCTGAAGGAGTCCCTTTCTATGCTCTGCGGGTCGCTGAGGACACCCGGCAAGAGCCTTGCGATACCCTCCAAGAGCACCAAGCCAAGGAGCTCACCACCAGAGAGCACAAAGTCCCCCAAAGAGAGCTCCTCGTCCGCCAAAGGGCTTACCCTCTCGTCTATACCCTCATACCTTCCGCATATTACAAGCAAGCTGTCAAGCTTTGAAAGCCTGTCCAAGTCCCTCTGGTCTATCACCTTTCCCCAAGGTTGTGGGATTATAACGTAAGGTTTTCCATACTTGCTTACGAGGTCTTCGTAGGCTAAAAAGATGGGTTCGGGCTTTAGAACCATGCCCGGATGCCCTCCGTAGGCATAGTCATCTACCTTTCCCTTTTCTGCATAATCCCTTGGGTTTATGACTACCACCTCTAAGGCGCCCTTTTTTATAGCTTGGGATACAATCCCATGCTCACAAAAGCATTCCACAAGGCTTGGGAATATGGTAAGGAAGAAGAGCTTCATCCTCTTAAAAACTCATCCACCACCGCCTTCGCCCTCTCTGGATTAAACCGATAGTATATATCAATGGTGGTCTTCACATTGGCGTGTCCTGCAAACTCCTTTACTAATTCCGCAGGAAAGCCCTGGTTTATAAGGTTTGTTATGTAGGTATGCCTAAAGCTATGAAGTGAAAAGTCTATGCCGAGCCTTTTTGAAAGCCTGTTGGTATATACCTGCAAAGAGCCCGCCTTGGTTCTCAGGTTTGCGTCGTAGTCCTCCAACCAACGGGAGAGCTCCTGGGTAAACCGGAAGGTTTCCTCCTTGGTGGGACCTATCAGTGGGGCGATCCTTTCTTTTTTTCTTTTGGTGATCTCCGCGGGTAGATGTAGCCAGTATATACCGCTTTTATCCAATAAAAAGTGCTCCGAGCTCAGATTTTTATACTCCGACAGCCTTACACCGCTGTATAAAAATAGCTTGTATATGTTTTCATACTTTAAACCCTTTACCTTTTGAAATATTCTCTCAAGCTCAGACTTACTAAGTGCCTTAGGTTTTCTGTGCATAGTTTTTAACCCATAGTCCTCTTTTATATCCTCTATGGTTTCTTCAATTTCTGAGTATTTCTCCTTTTGTAGGTAGCCTCTGCGGGCAAGGAACCTGTAGAAGTGTCTGAGGGCGGAAAAATGGGTGAGCAAAGAGGTAGAGGAAAGCTCTGAGCTGTCCGCATACTGGTAAAGGTCCGCAGAAGAAACATCAACGAGCTTATGACTTGGCAGTTGGAGTTTTTTTAAAAAAGACTTGATGGCGTTTAAGTAGGTTATGGTGGTCCTTTCGCTCTTTGTCTTCTCTAAGTGCATCCTCCAAAGTTCCAAGAGCTCCACAGAATAAATTATAAATGGGCGATGGAGGAGTCGAACCTCCGACCTCCATCGTGTGAGGATGGCGCTCTACCACTGAGCTAATCGCCCATCCGTCCCCGGGAGGAGTCGAACCTCCGACCTCGAGATTAGGAATCTCGCGCTCTATCCTCCTGAGCTACGGGGACTATTTATTTATTATATCAAGAAACTCCCTAACTGCCCTCTCAAAGCCAAAGACCACCGCATTGGAAACTATGGAATGTCCCACGTTCAACTCTTCCACATAGCCTTTGAGCTCTTTTACCAGATCCTTAACGTTCTGATAGGTAAGACCATGCCCCGCATAGACCTTCAAGCCCAAACCCTTTGCCTTTGTGGATGCGGTCTTTAACCTTTGAAGTTCTTCCTCAACACCCTTCCAATTGTGGGCGTTCCAAAGGTTCGCATACCTACCCGTGTGCAACTCCACCGC
>DAIRFT010000005.1:12143-21472 GCA_036794885.1 Thermocrinis sp.
GCCATCTCCAAATTGACGGGGACCCTTACCAACTTCTTTATAAGCCTGAGGTCCTCCTCTTGGATGTGCCGGCGGTCTTCCCTCAGATGCAAGGTAATTTGGTGGGCACCCGCCTGCTCTGCCAAAAGGGCACAAAAAACCGGGCTTGGCTCAAAGGTCCTCCTTGCCTGCCTTAGGGTTGCCACATGGTCAATATTTACCCCAAGCCTCATGCTCAAAAATGCACATCACAAACCTGTTCGTATTCTATAAGCTCTTTTATTACCGGCTTTTCTCCGCAGAGGGGACAGCTTGGGTCCTTGCGCAGTTTTACTTTTCTAAAGTCCATAGAAAGGGCATCCATGATAAGTAGCTTACCAACTAATGGCTCTCCTATGCCCAATATGAGCTTTATTGCCTCTGTAGCCTGAATGCAACCCATTATGCCCCCAATACTTCCGAGAATTCCCGCCTCTTGGCAAGAAGGCACAAGACCTGGAGGAGGAGGTTCTGGAAAGAGACATCTGTAGCAGGGGGACTGTTCTTTCATTCTGAAGTCAAAGACAGAAACCTGACCTTCGAACCTCAGCATGGCGGCGGAAACCAAAGGCTTGCCCGCAAAGTAGCAGGCGTCGTTTATAAGAAAGCGGGTAGGAAAGTTGTCGGAGCCATCCAAGACCACATCGTAATCCTTGATTATATCCATTATGTTTTCTTTGCTTATGCGGGCGTTGTAAGTGATCACCTTCACATCCGGGTTTAGCATTTCCACGGTCTTTTTGGCGGATTCCACCTTAGGAGTGCCTACCCTCTCGGTGTTGTGGATCACCTGCCTTTGGAGGTTTGAGAAATCCACCACATCAAAATCCACTATGCCAATGGTTCCCACACCGGCCGCTGCCAGGTACAGTATGGCGGGGGAGCCCAAACCCCCCGCACCTATCACAAGCACCTTGGAATTTAACAACTTTTCCTGCCCCTTACCGCCCACCTCGGGCAGGATTATATGCCTTGCGTATCTTTTTATCTGCTCTTCGGTAAACTTAAACATCTCAGCCCTCTACTAAAAATTTATATGTTCAGCAAAATACTTCGCAACTCTTGACCCTCGGAACTTCCCACCAAGCCCCTCTCATGAACCTGCTTATCGACCCTAGAAGGCTCCAAGGTGGATATTATGTAGTCCATAGCCTTATAAGCCTTGGAGGGGTCTCCACAGGTATAGACATCTACAGTTGCCAATCCATGCTCGGGCCATGTGTGGATGGATATGTGGGACTCCGCAAGAAGGATCACACCCGTGGCACCGTGGGGTTGGAATTGGTAGTAATGAGAGGAGATCTTGGTGAGACCGGCTACCCTTACCGCGGTCTCTAAAAGGTTTTTGATGTCCTCGACCCTGTCAATAAGGTCAGGGCTAACGCCGTGCAGGTCTGCTAAGATATGCAGTCCGAGGGCTTTTGCCATCTCTTCTCCTCCTCGTCAAGGTTTTTTAAAAGTTTCCAAAGCCAAACCATAGCAAAAAACCTCCTTTTGGAAAGAAAACAAATTATAATAACTTTTATGAAAAAATCAAGTAGAAAAACACTCCTCAGACCCACTTCATCCATGGTAAAGCAGGCGGTGTTCAACATATTGGGAGACATAGAGGGCATGCTATTTATAGACCTATTTGCCGGGACTGGTCAGATGGGTTTTATGGCTATGGAAAGGGGTGCAGAGGTCCTTTTTGTGGAAAAGAACAGAAAGTTCGCCCAAGCAATAAGGGAAAAAGGGGGAAAAGTGATCATCTCAGATGCGATAAAGTTTTTAGAACACTTGGAAGACAAGCCAGACATAATCTTTGCTGACCCTCCTTATAATTATGAAAACTACCAAAAACTCATTGAATTAGCCCTCAAAAAACTAAACAGTGGAGGATTTTTTATCCTTGAACATAGGAAAAGTCAAAACTTTGGGGCAGAAAGGGTAAAAACCTACGGAGATACTGCCCTGTCTATATGGAGGAAGGAGGATGATTAGCGTAGTATATCCGGGCACCTTTGACCCTCCCCACTTAGGACATCTTGACATAGTCAGAAGGAGCTGTGGGCTCTTTGATAGGGTGGTAGTAGCCATAGCCAGAAGTCCAAGGAAATACTTGCTTTTTAACTTGGAAGAGAGGGTAGATATGTTTAGAGTGATGGTTGAACCCTTAGGTCCAAAGGTGGAGGTTAAGGGCTTTGATGGGCTTTTGGTGGATTTTATGAGAAAGGAGGGGCTGAGGATAATAGTGAGGGGTGTTAGGCTTTTTACGGACTTTGAGTATGAACTTCAGATCGCCCTCAATAACAGCAAGTTGGCGGGCGTGGAAACCATATTTATGATGCCCTCTCAGGAATACATACACATAAGCTCCACCATAGTGAGGGACATAGCCAGCTACTGCGGAACTTTAGAGGGCTTGGTGCATTCCTATGTGGCAAAAAGGCTAAGAGAAAAGTTCCACTGCCCTTAACCCTTACACTCCACGCCTTCCCTTTCTATGTACTCTTTCATCTTTTGCAGGACAGTGTCTCCCGTCAGTAGGTCCTTTAGGTCCCTTTCCAAGTTTGTGGGCTTTAGCCTTGCGATCCAACCCTCCCCGTAGGGGTCGTCGTTTATTAGGTCCGGTTGGTCAAAGAGCTTTTCGTTCCTTTCCACAACCTCACCCTCTATGACCGCGGGCACGGGACCAGTCCATTTGCCACTCTCTAAGGACGCTATGGGTTTTCCTTTTGGCACATGTTTGCCGGGTGGCTTTATCCGAACGTTTACCATTCTGCCCGCACGGGTTTGCCCTACATCCGTGGCACCAACCCTGACGGTGCCATCCTCCTCGAGGCGATACCAAACTTGGTTCTCTATGTCATAGTAAAGTTCCTTGGGAATCTTACAGCCTTTATGGGTTTCCATGGCAAGAGTATTTTAAGGGCATAAATTTTGAAAAGAATATGATTTTTGACAACAGGGAGACCGCCGGACGCTTGCTGGGTGAATGGTTAAAGGAAAAGCTCGGAGAGGAAGGGAATTATATAGTTTTGGGCATCCCAAGAGGGGGAGTGGTGGTAGCAAAGGAAACCGCGGAAGTTCTTGGTGCACCTTTAGGTGTGTTGATCGTGAGGAAGCTGGGCGTTCCAGAAAATCCAGAGCTTGCCTTTGGTGCCATAGACCCAGATGGCAACATATATTTGGATAAAAGCACCGTTGAATACTTTGGGCTCACTCCCCAGGTCATCCAGAAGGTAGTCCAGGAGGAGCTCAAAAAGATAAGGGAAAGGGAAAAGAAGTTTGAAAGGGGACTTATAAGGGATTTTAAAGATAAGGACGTCATAGTGGTTGATGATGGAGTAGCCACCGGCATGACCCTACAGGCGGGTCTGGAGTACCTAAAAAGAAAAGGGGCAAAGAAGGTGATCGTGGCAGTGCCCGTATGCCCCAAAGAGACGGAAGAGAGGTTAAAAAGATATGCACACCAAGTCTATTGCTATTGCTCCACTACCACCTCTCCCTTTGCGGTGGGTATGTTTTACAGGGACTTTAAACAGGTGGATGATGAAGAGGTCCAAAATCTGTTGCAATAAACCCACCACAAACCTATATTATAAACCTTTGAGTAGGAGGTAGAGTATGATTAACAGAAGGCTTGTTAAAAAGCTTATAAGCTTAGGAGAGAAAGGATACATAACCTACGATGAGCTGAACGAAGCTTTGGGAGACAGCCTTATAGACACTGAGCTTTATGAGGAAGTTATGGACTTCCTCCAAGAGAGGGGGATAAGGCTGGTGGAGGCAGAGGAGGTTCAGGAGGAGGAGAGAGAGGAAGAATTCTTGGTATCCACCGACCACCTTCTGCAGAGCACCAAGGATGGAGACCCGGTAAGGCTCTACCTTAGGGAGATGGGCAAGATCCCTCTTTTAACTCGGGAAGAGGAGATAAAATACGCCAAGCAGATAGAGATGGGCAGAAAGATCATGAGAAGGGGGCTATTGAGAACCTCCTTCTTGGTGGAAAGGGTGTTGAGGGAATGGGGGAATGTATGCAACGGAAAGATAAGGGTCCAGGATATTGTGGATACCTTTGATGAGAGCAAAACGGTGGAGGAGTATGAGGAATCCCATGAGCATTTGGAAAGGCAGTTTATAGAAAAGGGTTTGGAGCTTGCCAAGGCATACAAAGATGCCATTTATTGGCGGGACCTATACCTTTCCTACAAACTGCCCGAGTATAAAAAGGAGTATCTCAAAAGGCACGCTAAGATGAACCGTATACTCAAAGAGCTGAAGCTGAAGCACTCCAAGTTTGAAAGGATCGCCGACGAGCTTTTGAACCTCTATCAAAAATACACAAGAAAACTCAAAGAGTATGAACAAAGAAAGCTAAAGCTTGAAAAGATACATCCCGATGTGGAAGAGCTTATAAGGGAATGCGACTACAACACGGAACTTCAAGCAAAGGCAGAGAGGGCAGGGTATAACTTTGCCAGGTTGCAAGTTCTAAAGAGTGAGTTTTTGGCAATTCAAAAGGAGCTAAAGGAGCTTGAGAAGGAGCTCGGCATACTGCCCGAGGAGATCAAAAGAGTAACGCATATCATAAGGGAAGGGAGGACAAAGGTAACTCAGGCAAAGCAGGTGATGGTAAAGTGCAACCTAAGGCTCGTGGTTTCCATAGCCAAAAAGTATGTGAATAGGGGGCTACCCTTCTTGGACCTAATTCAGGAGGGCAACATTGGACTTATGAAGGCGGTGGATAAATACGACTACAGAAAGGGCTACAAGTTTTCCACCTATGCTACCTGGTGGATCAGGCAGGCGGTAACCAGGGCAATAGCAGACCAGGCAAGAACCATAAGAATACCCGTCCATATGATAGAGACCATAAACGATATTACCAAGGCACACAAAAAGCTCTTTCAGGAGCTGGGCAGAGAACCTTTGGCGGAGGAGGTGGCAAAGTATTTGGGCATTCCCGTAGAGAAGGCAAGAAAGGTGCTAAGGATATCTCAGGAGCCCATCTCCTTGGAAACACCCATAGGGGACGATGAGGATGCACACCTAAGGGACTTCATAGAGGACAAGAGCGTTCCCTCTCCTGAGGAGGAGGCTACAAGGAAGATCCTCAGGGAAAAGCTGATAAAGGTCCTCCAAAGCCTTGGCGAGAAGGAAAGGGAAATACTCATGTATAGATACGGACTGGTGGATGGCACCGAATATACTTTGGAGCAGATCGGCAAGATGTTCAATGTAACGCGGGAGAGGATAAGACAGATAGAAACAAAAGCCATAAGAAAGCTAAGGCATCCTGCCCGGGCTAAGCATCTAAAGGACTTTGAGACCCTATGAGCTTTTAGCCCTCGGCGGTCCCACCGCCAGCGGAAAATCTCAGCTTGCTTGTTTGTTAGCAGAGAGGATAGGCGGAGAAATAATCAGCGTGGATTCTATGGCGGTCTATAGGCATATGGACGTCGGAACCGCCAAACCCAAAGACTGCCCAATAAAACATCACCTTGTGGATGTGGCTGAGCCGGGTGATTACTTTGATGCCAAACTCTTTGAAGAGTTAGCCCAGAAGGCAATACAGGAAATAAAGTCCAAGGGAAAGCTACCCATCCTCTGCGGTGGCACTTATCTCTACTTTCAAGCCCTGCTCTACGGACTTGCACCAACTCCCGAGCCAGACTGGTCTCTGAGAGAAAGGCTTTACGGCGTGGTAAAGAAAAAGGGTAGCGAGTTTTTACACAGAAAGCTCAGGGCTATAGACCCAATTTATGCCCAAAAGGTGCATCCAAGGGACGCAAGGAGGATTGTGAGGGCTTTGGAGGTTTTTTTGCAAACGGGCAAACCCTTTTCTTCCTTTCATGAGTGGCAGGACGCCAGGTATAAATTTCTTGGTTTTTACATTACGCGCCCTTGGGAGAGCCTCTCCAAAAGGATAGAGGAGAGGGTAGAAAAGATGTTCCAAGAGGGGCTTGTTCAAGAAGTGGAAAAACTGATGAACATGGGCTTTGAAGGATTTTTAACCTCCGCCCAAGCTATAGGATACAAGGAGCTTGTGCCATACCTTAAGGGGGAGGTAAGCTTGGAGGAGGCAAAGGCTCAGGTCATAAAAAACACCAAGGAGTATGCCAAAAGGCAGATAAGGTGGTTCAGAAGGCAAGGTTGGGTGGAGATAAATTTAGACCGTCTTAGCCTTGAGTCTGCGGTGGAGCTGATCCTTTCAAAACTTTTTGCCGGAGATGAGCCTGAGCAGGTCGTTGAGAATTACAAACAAGGACAAGGCTACTATTAGGGCAAAGCCAAGCCTCTGCCACGCCTCTTTGAACTTTAAAGGAAGAGGTTTCCTTCTGATGCTTTCAATCAAGAAAAGGAGTATTAACCCTCCGTCTAACATAGGAAGTGGCAGTAGGTTAAAGATTGCCAACTGAACGGATATAAAAGCCATAAGACCGAGGTATGGGACCAGTCCCTGCTGGGCGGATTGTCCTGCCATCTGGGCTATTGCAATGGGACCTCCCAAGTTTGTGGGAGAGAGGGAGCCCGTGATCATACTCCAAAGGGCTTTTAGAGTAAGGGCAGTAAGGGTGGCGATCCTCTCAAAGCTTCCTATAAAGGCTTCAAGGGGACCCTGCTTTACCTTGACCGTTTCCACCTTGGGTGCAACCCCTATTATAGAAATGCCCGTTCGTGGATCCTTCATGGGAATTAAGGTGATCTCCCTTATCTGTCCTTGCCTTTCTATCTTTAAGTCTATCTTTTCTGCAGACCTTATGAGCTTAACTGCTTCTTGCCAGCTTTTTATTTCCACTCCGTTTATGCTCAGGATCCTGTCTCCCTCTTGCAATCCCACCTGTTTGGCTGGGCTCCTTTCCAAAACAGTGCCCACCACAGGTTCAATAAGTGGCTCCGCACCAAAGCCCCTTGGGTTCCTTAAGTCCATCTTCCCCTCAAGGGTCAAAACCTTGCCATCCCTCAGAACTTCCAGCCTTATCTCCTGTTCAAAGATGTCCTTTAGCAGCTTCTCCTCTAAATCCTTCCAGCTATCCACCTTTTTGCCATTCACCGAGAGGATCAGGTCTCCCCTTTGAAGACCGACCTTCTGGGCTGGGCTGTTTTCCTGCACATAGCCCACCACTGGCTTTTCGAAGGCATACTTGGGAACCTCTCTGCCAAGCATTCCAATTAGCCAAAAAACAAGAACCGCCAAGATGAGGTTAAAAAAGGAGCCCGCAAAGGCTATCAGAATCTTTTGCCAGTTTGGTTTGGAGGAAAAAGCCCTTGGGTCCGAAACGCCATCCTCCTCTCCGTAAAGCTTTACAAAGCCACCAAGAGGAATCGCCGAGAGCCTGTATTCGGTCTCTCCCCACTGCTTTTTAAACAAAACAGGACCAAAGCCAACGGAGAAGACCTCCACCTTAACTCCAAAGAGCTTAGCAAACAAAAAGTGCCCCAGCTCATGGAACCAAATAAGAATACCTACCAAAACCAAAAAGGCTAAAATCGTCTCCATCTCAGTCCTTCCACTCCTTTAAAAGTTCCTCTGGGACTTTAAAATTATCCCTAACCTGTCCGTTGCCAAGGATCACAAACTTCTGGATGGTTAGTTCCTCCAGCGCCATGGGACCCCTTGCGTGGATTTTATCGGTAGATATGCCCATCTCCGCCCCAAGCCCAAACTCGTTGCCGTCGGTAAACCTTGTGGATGCGTTCACATAAACCGCCGCAGAATCCACCTCTGTAAGGAACTTCATCGCCTTAGTGTAGTTTTCAGTAATTATGGCATCCGAGTGTTTGGAACCGTAGGTTTCTATGAAATCTATGGCTTCCTCCATGCTATCCACCACCTTGACCGCAAGTATTAAATCCAAAAATTCTTCGTAGTAGTCCTCCTCTGTGGCGGGCACTGCCTTTACAAAGGAGAGCCTTGGGTCAGACTTTATAACCTTTAAACTATCCTCGTCGCATCTTAGCTCCACACCAGCCCTTCCCAAAAGATATGCCATCTTTGGGAAGAAGGTGTTTAGGATCTTTCGGTGTATTATTAGATTTTCCACTGCGTTGCAAACGGAGGGTCTTTGAACCTTTGCGTTGTAGACTATGTGGTAAGCCTTTTCTAAGTCTGCTTCTTCATCCACGTATATGTTGCAAACCCCCTTGTAATGCTTTATGACGGGCACCTTTGCCTTTTCTGCCACAGCCCTTATCAAGCTTTCCCCACCCCTCGGAATGGCAACATCCACCTTGCCTTCCATCTGCAAAATTTCCCAGACGATCTCTCTTTCGGGTCTGTCTATAAACTGGATGGCTTCTTCTGGAAAGCCCTCCATAGCAGATGCCTCTCTGAGAATTTCCACCAGAGCCCTGTTGGAGTTTATGGCTTCCTTTCCGCCCCTCAGGATTACCGCATTGGAGGATTTCATACACAGAGAGCCCGCCTCTATGGTTACGTTTGGTCTTGCCTCATAGACGATGAAGATCACTCCCAAAGGCACCCTCATCCTTCCTACCTTTAGTCCGTTGGGAAGTTGCCACATGCGCGTGATCTCTCCCACTGGGTCTGGAAGGCTTGCCACATCTCTTAGAACCTTTATCATACCGTCAATCCTCTTGTCGTTAAGAAGCAGTCGGTCCAGCAAAGCAGAAGAGAGCCCCTGAGATTCTCCAAAGGCGATATCCTTTTTGTTCTCTTCCTTTATGTATTCTCGCCTTTTGTCCATAAGCTCCGCCGCCCTCAAAAGGGTGCGGTTTTTCACCTCGGTGGGAATGGAACTCAAAATCCTAAGAACCTTCCTTGCCCTTTCTACTTTCTCCTCTGCGTAGCTTTTCAACGCCTGCATGGAAAATATAATAAGCCAAGATGCTTGGTTTTTCTATTTATGTTATGCATGCAAAACCCTTTTAAAAAACTTCTCAGCCCAACCCTCATCCTCTAAAAACAGTATATCTTTCTCCTCGTATTCCTCTTTGGATTTTATGCTTGCTTGACCTCTTTGCAATTCTTGGTGAGGAGTGGTAGAGAGAATAAAACCCTTTACCTCCACTTGCCAGTTTTCGTATTGCTTTCTAAGGGTTTCCCTCAATCCTTCCGAAAGGAAAATAATCTTTTCATTATTAAGCACATCTCCCAGCATCTTTAGTCCCTTTGGCTCCACGAAAACTATGTCCATTCTGTTTCCTTCCTTTTCTCTTATCCAAAGGATAAAGTCGGGATAAAACTCTCCCCAGTCAAGCATAAAGCCCACCCCTTCCCTTGCCTCGTTCCTGAGTAAAACTATGTCGTAATAATCCAAAATTTCTGGGTTTTCGTTTAAATAATTCCTCAGACCTTCCAAAAA
>DAIRFT010000033.1:0-6571 GCA_036794885.1 Thermocrinis sp.
GGCATTTCTAATCCTCCAATTATTTTATTTGCTTTTATTTTAACATATTTTTTTGATTTTGTCAAGGTTAGAAGGAAATTGGACAAAAGTCCAAAAAATGGAATATGAAGTTTTTAAATTGGACTATAGCTTGGATGAGAAATTCAGAGAAGCCTGAAAAATCCTTCAAAGATAAGGAACTCCCCTTTTATTAAATGATCCTGAGAACATAAAGGGTTAGCACCAAACACGCAAAGAATATTACAGCACCGTAAATTTTATAAAGCCACGTGTTTGTCCTATAATAACCCACGTCCACCTGCTTTATAGTTCTATAAAAGTTTATGGCACCAAGTATAAGCGTGAATAGTCCTATAAATATTATGAAAACTCCCACACCGGCGAGGGCTTTGTGATCACCCTTTAGGGACATGTTGAAAACCTTCTCTAACTGTTCTAAGAAGAATTCAAACTTCTCTATAACAAAGCCAAAGACTATCAGGGCTATAGAGGTTCTTATCCATGCAAGGAATGTCCTTTCCGCAGCCATATATATCCTTGGGTCAGTGGTTTCCTTTGGAGACACTTCTATACCTCCTTCTATGTATTTTATGTCAAAATAAAAGTTAATTATACCTACAATTATAAGAAAAGTGCCCACTATGGATAAAACTACAGCTACATTTTCCAAAAATATGGATACATGTATCTTCTGCGTTATATCTGCGAGAATCTCCAATTTCCTCAGGAAAACCGCAAAAGACAGGGTGTAAAGGGAAAGCCTTATATAACCTAAATAGGTTCTTTCAACGGACATGTATATGCGGGCATCCTTTGCGGAGGGAAGATGCTTAGCTATAAGCATGGTCAAGAAACATAATAATACAGTGCAAGAACTTGGTTTAAACTTTAACGAAGGATTTGACAGGAGGGAAGCATAACTTTCGCACCGTAAGTAAAACTTATATTTAAAATACATTTGCTATGTTCAGGGAAAAGATAAAAAACTTTCACTTTGTGGGTATTGGTGGGATAGGTATGAGCGGGATCGCACAGGTGCTCTTGCAGATGGGCTACAGGGTCTCCGGCTCAGACCTAAGGGAGAACAAAAATACGGAACTTTTGAGGAGTATGGGGGCAAAGGTGTTTATAGGACACAGGGAGGGAAACTTGGGGGATGCGCAGGTGGTGGTTTATTCTTCGGCGGTTTCTATGGACAACCCAGAGGTTAAAGGGGCAAAGGAGAGGGGCATTCCTGTGATCCCTAGGGGGGAGATGTTGGCGGAACTCTTTCGCCTGAGGGAGGGTATAGCGGTATGTGGGTCTCATGGAAAGACCACAACCACCTCAATGATAGCCCATGTGATGCACGAGGCGGGCTACGACCCAACGGTTATAGTGGGTGGTATTCTAAAAAGGTTTGGTAGCAACGCAAAGCTTGGAAAGGACAACCTTATAGTCTCTGAGGCGGATGAAAGCGACGGTTCCTTTTTAAAACTGCATCCAACGGTTGCGGTGATCACCAACATAGACAGGGAGCATTTGGGCTTTTACAAGGACTTGGAGGATATAAAGAATGCCTTTTTGGAGTTTGCCAACAGCGTGCCCTTCTATGGCTTTTGCGTTATAAACTTGGACGACCAAAATAGCAGAGAACTTTTACCGAGGATCTCAAGGAGGGTCATCACTTACGGCATTGAGGAGCCTGCGCAGGTTAGGGCTGTTGGGCTAAACTTGAAAAACGGACATTATACCTTTGAGGTGCTACACAAGGATAAACCCTTGGGCAGGGTAATGCTTGGAGTTCCGGGCAGGCACAATGTTTATAATGCCTTAGCTTGCATAAGCGTATGCTTGGAGATGGATATTCCACCAAAGGTGATCTTTGAGGCACTGGAGGGCTTTAAAAATGCGGAGAGAAGGTTGGAGCTGAAGGGTGAAATAAAGGGTTGTTTGGTCTACGACGATTACGGACACCATCCTACGGAAATAAGGGCTGTGCTGAATAGCCTGAGGGAGCTTTATCCTCAAAAGGAAGTAGTCCTCGTCTTTCAACCGCACAGATACTCAAGGACCTACTATCTCTTTAATGAGTTTGCGGAGGTTTTAAAATCCGCAGACCGCTGCATCCTAACGGACATATACTCCGCTGGAGAGGAAAACCTTTGGGGTGTAAGGGCGGAGGACTTGGCTCAGAAAAGTGGGGCTGTTTATTTACCCACCAAGGAGGAGGTGTTTTCCTATCTGGAGGAGAGCTTAAGGGACTGCGTGCTGGTCTTTATGGGGGCGGGGAGCATTGGCAGGTGGGCGGAGGAATTTTTGAATGAAAGGGTTGTCGGGTAAAGAGTGGGTTCTTTTAAGTGAGATAATAAAGCCCGAGGAGGATGTGGTCTCTGAACTGGGGGAGGTTGTTGCCCAAATCCTTGCCAACAGAGGAAAGGATCAGTCCATCTTGGACCTTCGGCTCAAGAGGCTCCTTCCACCTCACCACATACCAAACATAGACCTGACGGTGGAGAGAATAAAGAAAGCGATAGTTAGAGGAGAAAGGATTGTGCTCTTTGGAGATTACGATGTGGATGGGATCACTGGCACCGCACTGCTCTACAGGTTTTTGAAGAACTTTCCCATATCGGTGGTTCCACTACTTCCCAGCAGGCAGTCGGGCTATGGTTTAAACAAGAGGCTCGTTGATAAACTCTCCCACTACGCGGACCTTTTGATAACCATAGACAACGGCACCACCGCAGTAGAGGAGCTCAGAGAGTTCAAAAGGGACGCGGTGGTAATAGACCATCACAACTTGGGAGAGGAGCTCCCTCCCGCCATACTGCTAAATCCAAAGCTCTCTCAGGATTTACCCAAGGAACTTAAAGAACTATCCTCCGTTGGCTTGGTCTTTTACCTTATAGCCCTTCTTACCAGAGAGTTAAACGTGGATTACGACCCAAGGCTGGACCTTTACCTACCTGCCATAGGCACCTTGGCAGACTTTATGCCCCTGAACCTAACAAACCGAATAATAGTTTCCTACGGCATAAAGTGTTTGGAGTATGTGCAAAAGGGTCAGATAAGGGCTTACGGAATAAAAGCCCTTTTGGAAAGGTTGGGACTCAACGGAACCATAACCTCAAGGGATATAACCTTTTCTTTGGTGCCAAGGATAAACGCACCCGGCAGGGTCTCAAGACCCTCCATAGCCCTAAAGCTGTTCCTGACGGAGGATCCAGACAGGGCAATGTCCCTTGCCAACAAGATAGAGGAGATAAACCAAAGGAGAAGGCTCATAAGTGAAAGGGCATACGAGCTTGCCCTAAAGCAAGCCCTCTCCCAGAAGGACAGGAAGTTTTTGGTGGTGGTGCTTGATAGTTGGGCGGGCGGTGTGGCGGGGCTTGTGGCTGGTAGGCTCTCTGCGGAGTTTCAAAAGCCCACTGCGGTCTTTGCGGTGGGTGATCAAGCAATAGGTTCCGTAAGAAGTGCCAACGGCATAGATGTGTATTCACTGCTAAGTCAGTTTTCCCACCTTTACCTGCGGTGGGGAGGACACTCTTACGCCATGGGCTTGAGCATGGAAAAGGAAAAGTTAGGGCTGTTTATGGACCTGGTGGAGGAGAGCCTAAAGGATATGGAGCCCTCTTCCACGATCCTTGAGATAGATGCGCCCCTCTCCTTGGAAAAGATCACTTCCGAGCTTGTAAAGAAGCTACACAGCTTAGAACCCTTTGGGGAAGGCTTCCCTTCGCCTACCTTTATGTGCGAGTGCGAGATGATGCCAAGAAATTACGACGAAAACAGGCTTGAGCTTAAAACTCCCTCTGGCTTTAGCTTTATCTCTTGGGACAAAGACCTAAACAGAAAGCTCTTAGGCTCAGAAAGGCTGAAGGGAAAGGTGGTCTATCAGATAGACCTTACAAGACCAAAAAGACTACATCTTTTGGATTTTGCCCATGAGTAAGGTTGCCATCTTGGGAGCGGGAAGGTGGGGCTGTGCCTTAGGGCTCGTTCTATCTCGGAAGGGCAATGAGGTTATGCTCTTTGACAGAAATCCGTCCGTGGTGGAAGCCCTCAAGGAAGGAAGGGACCCTTATTGGGGTATAGACTTTGAAAAAAAGCCCTTGGCTACCACCCATTTGGAGGAAGCATTAGACTTTTCCCAGTACATACTTATAGCTTTGCCCGTGCAGGTTATAAGAAAGGTGCTTGAAGGGAAAAGCATAAAGGGAAAGGTCTTTATATCTGCGTCAAAGGGTTTGGAGGTGGGCACCAACAAAAGGGTTTCTGAGGTTTTAAAGGAACTTTTCCCAGATTGTAAAGTTCTTGCCCTTTCTGGTCCTTCCTTTGCGGAGGAAACTGCAAAGGGACTTCCCTGTGCGGTGGTGTTGGCGGGGGAGGATGTGGCGCTTTTGAGGGAGGTGAGGGAGCTCTTTTCCTCGGAGCTCTTTAGGGTTTATTTTTCGGAGGACATAGTGGGTGTGGAGCTTGGGGGGGGCGTTAAAGAATGTGATCGCCATAGCCTGCGGTATATCTGACGGGCTCGGCTTTGGAGACAACGCAAGGGCTGGTCTTATCACCCGGGGGCTTGTGGAGATGGTTAGGTTGGGCACCGCTTTGGGTGGAAAGGTGCAAACTTTTTACGGACTTTCTGGCTTGGGAGACTTGGTTTTAACCTCCACCTCCTCCAAGTCAAGAAACAGAACCTTTGGCTTTTTGCTGGGGCAAGGGCTAAGCCTTGAACAGGCACAGGAAAAAATAGGACAGGTGGTGGAGGGCAAAGAGACGGTAAAGGCGGTAAAGGAGATTTCAGAAAAACTCAACCTATACGCACCTATCTCTTGGGCGGTTTATCGTGTGGTGGTGGAGGGGGAAGAGCCTCTAAAGGTAGCCCGGGAGCTTCTTTTGAAACCTCCTCAGAATGACTTTGAGGGCTTATGAGTTCTCCCGGGTAGAAGTATTCATTACACTCGGTGCACAAAAAAATGCCACCACCACAGCATTCAATAACCTCTAAAAGCCTTCCGCACTTGGGACAGGTTTCCACCTTTTAAAATTTATTCTGCCATGAAGAAAAGAATTGTTAGCGATATAAACCTCAGGGAAGACCGGCTACCGCCTGGGCAGAGGTGGATCTCCGCACCCATAGTCTACGACATAGTGGATGATATTCCCGACTGGGATATGAGGTCATACAGGGTCAAGGTCTGGGGTGAGGTGGAGGAACCTTTGGAGTTAACCTACGAGGAGCTCCTTTCTCTGCCCTCGGTGGAGCTGGTGGCGGACTTTCACTGTGTTACACGGTGGAGTGTTAAGGAGGTCCTATGGGAAGGCGTTCAGACCCTTGAAATCCTAAAAATGGCAAAACCAAAGGACAGTGCGCGCTTTGTGTTGGTGCATTGTTTAGAGGGCTACACTACAAACCTACCCTTGGAATATCTCTATGAGGAAGACAGCATTTTAGCTTACAAGATGATGGGGCAAGTAATTCCCAAAAGGCATGGCTACCCTCTAAGGCTTGTGGTTCCCAAGCTCTACGCTTGGAAGAGTGCCAAGTATGTGTGGGGGCTTGAGATATTAAAGGAGGATGTCCCGGGCTTTTGGGAACAGAGGGGCTACCACATGAGAGGGGACCCGTGGAAGGAGGAAAGGTACTGGTAAGGCTGAACAAATACCTCTCTATGTGCGGTGCTGCTTCAAGGCGAAAGGCAGACCAACTGATCCTTGAGGGGAGGGTAAAGGTCAATGGGCTGGTGGTAAAGGAGCTTGGCTGGAAGATTGACCCAGAAAAGGACACGGTAGAGGTAGATGGAAAGGTAGTAAAACCGCCAAGGTTCATATACATTGCCCTCTACAAACCCTGCTGTTATCTTACCGCCCTTGGAAAGTCCAAAGAGGGAAAGAGAACCATAGAGGAGCTACTCAAGGACGTGCCCGTGAGGGTCTATCCCGCCGGGAGGCTTGATTACAACGCAGAGGGACTTTTGATCCTAACAAACGACGGAGAGCTGGCAAACCGCATAATGCATCCCAGGTATAAACTGCCAAAGACCTATCATGTTTTGGTAAAGGGAAAGGTTAGCCAAAAAACTTTGGAGGAGATGAAAAAGGGGGCGGTCTTGGAGGATGGGTTTGCCAAGCCTTTGGGTGTTAGACTGATAAGGTATGAAGGAGAAAACAGTCTTTTGGAAATTGTCTTTACAGAAGGCAGAAAGCACATAGTTAAGAGATTTACCGCCCACTTTGGGCACAAGGTTTTAAGGCTCAAACGCACCGCCATAGGTCCCATAAAACTGGGAAAGCTAAGCCCGGGCAAGTGGAGGGAGCTCTCCGAGGAGGAAGTCCATATGCTAAAGAAGGCTGTTAAAATGGTTAGATAGTCATGGAAGAGTTTCTAAAAATCCTGTTCTTTGCGGTTGCCTTTATCGTTCTGCTAAGGCTTGGGCTAAAGCTCTATGTTTTGAACAAGGCTAAGGCTATGGAAGGTGCAGAGGTGAAGCTAATAAAGGACGGAGTTCTTTACTTTTACTCCCAAAGATGTGGTGCCTGCAAGGCTATGGAGCCTCAGGTGGAAAGGCTAAGCCAAGCGTTGGAGGTAAAA
>DAIRFT010000034.1:0-6537 GCA_036794885.1 Thermocrinis sp.
GAGGGACTTGGCTACAAAGTTAAAAGGTTTTCCCTTGAGCCCAAGTTTTTCCAGAAGATAATTGAAGATTTTGAAGGTAGGGACGAAGAGCACTTGGTTAGATTTTTGACCTTGCGCAGTATGATGAAGGCAAGGTATTCTCCACACAATTTGGGACACTTTGGGCTTGCCAGCGACGGATACGCACACTTTACCTCTCCCATAAGGAGGTATGCGGACCTGGTGGTTCATAGGCTTTTGAAGAAAGCCCTCAGAGGAGAAAGCATAGACTACGGGCAGACGGTTAGCTACTTGGAAATGGTAGGAGAGCACCTTTCCCTACAAGAGGAGTTGGCGGAGGATGTGGAAAGGGAAGCCATAGACCGGTTAAAGGTGAGGCTCATGAGGGCACACATAGGGGAGGACTTTGAGGGCATAATAACGGGCGTGGTATCCTTTGGCTTTTTTGTGGAGCTCAAGGACTACTTGGTGGAGGGTTTGGTCAGCGTGTCCTCTTTGGAAGAGGATGAGTACATATACGACGAAAAAGCCCATAGGCTTGTGGGCTACAGAACGGGCAAGGTCTATCGCTTGGGAGACAGGGTCAAGGTAAAGCTAACATCCGTGGATGAAGAAAGGGGTAGGCTAAACTTCGTCTTGGCAGAGGCTCAAAAGCCCTCGTAAGCCTTTACATAGAGCTCGTGTATGTCTTCCATGGTGGGCTCCACCGGGTTTATGGGAAAGAGCCCCCTGGAGAGCATGTATGTATCTTCTGTTAGCCTCTCTAACTTTTCCCTTTCCACGCCCAACCCTTTGAGAGAAACCCTCAACCCCACCTTTTCTAAAAGCTCAACGACCGCATCCACCGCCTTTTCGGGCTTTGGTTCGTAGCCCATAATCTCCGCAAAGAGGGCATACTTTTGTGGGTTCCCTTTGTAGTTGAAGGCGGTTATTGCCGGGGCAAGCGCTGCAAGACCCTCTGCGTGGGCTACATTTGGATAGTGGGCGGAAACTGGATGTTCCATGCCGTGTATTAGGGCTACCCTCTTTTTGTCTATGGCTATGCCCGCCAGCATGGATGCATAGCTCATCCACTCCCTTGCGGTTAGGTTCTCCGGTTCATTAACCGCCACCGGTAGCCACTCTTTGATGATCCTCAGGGCTTTCATCGCTAAATCGTCCGCAAAGGTGTTTTCCACCTTGTTGGTAAAGGATTCAAGGGCATGGACAAAGGCATCCACTCCCGTGATGGCGGTTAGTCTTGGGCTCATGGAAAGGGTCAGGGTTGGGTCTATGAGGGCAACCTTCGGATAGTTCAGGGAGTGGGAGATCACCAGCTTTTCCTTTCTCTTTGGGTTTGATATAACCGAGTATCTGTTTACCTCGCTACCCGTGCCCGCGGTGGTTGGTATGCATATTACCGGTCTGTTGAGGTAGGGAATGAGCCTGGGACCTTCTGGATAATTCACATAATCCCATGCGTAGCCTTCGTTAGAGGAAACAATGGAAACCGCTTTGGCGGTGTCTAAGGCACTTCCTCCCCCTAAGCCCACTATGTAGTCTATCTTATTTTCCACCACCAAGGCGCTCGCTTCATTTACCATTTGATCGGTAGGGTTTGGCTCCACCCGGTCGTAAAGGATCACCTCCTCCGCACTCCATTTTTTAAGGGAATGGATAGCCCTCTCTAAAGCTCCGCTCTCTTTGGTGCTGTTTTTACCAGTTATGATTATTGCCCTGTAGCCGTACCTTTTGGCAACCTCTCCTAAGGTATCTAACCTCCCGCTTCCAAAGAGGACCTCAACGGGCAGGTAAAAATCAAACCTCATGCCTCCGTAATATCTTCCCTCTGAATTTCCATCTCCTCCGGCAGTGTGCCTTCAAAGATAATGGGTGTATAGGTAGGCACTATGCCCTCTTCTTCTGCTTTTTCTGCACAGACCGCATGGTATCTAGTCCAAGGTATAGCCAGCAGTCTCTCATACTCTATGTACTCTCCGCAGTATTCACATACACCGTAGGTGCCCGCCCGAAGCTTTTGCAGTGCATAGTCTATTTCCCTTATTATGAACATCTCCCTTGCGGAAAGATTATCAAGGACCTCTTGGGTGTAGGTCATTTGGCTCAGGTCCTCTTGGTCCCCCGGCTCCCTTATCTGCTCTCCGATCCTACTCTGCGTATCTTCAATTTTTCTGAACCTTTCCAAGAGCTTTGCCCTTTCTTCTTCAAGCCTTTCTTTTAAAACCTTTAACTGTTCCGGTGTTAGCATACCAAACCTCCTTGTTTTTTGATTATAAAGGATATAATATATATCTCTCACTCTTTTGGAGGTGCAAAAATGAAGAAGGGTATTCATCCTGAATTGAAGCCTACCACCTTTGTGTGTGGGTGTGGGAACACCTTTACACTGCTTTCCACAAAAGGTGGCACTGTCTATCTTGAAGCATGCAACGCTTGCCATCCCTTCTATACGGGCAAGTTGAGGATCAAACCCTTCCTGCTGGAGACTGCAGGAAAGTCCGTCAATGCTTCATAAGGACTTAGAGGAAAGGCTAAGGGTATTACACCAAAAATATCTTCAGCTTCAGGCTAAGCTCTCAGACCCAGAGACCCTAAAGGACATAGACCTTTACTCCAAGCTCAGCAAGGAATTCAAGGAGTTGGAGCCTGCCTACGAGGCATACAACAAATATGCAAAGATAAAGAGGGAAATAGAATCTGCCAAGGAGCTTTTGGAAAATAAGGAGTTTGAACATTTAGCAAAGGAGGAGATCAAAAGGTTAGAGAAGGAAAAGGAGGAGATAGAAAGGGAGATAAAACGGCTTTTGGTTCCAAAGGATGAAAGGGACGCCAAAAATGTTATACTGGAGATCAGGGCAGGGGTTGGTGGCGAAGAGGCTGCCCTTTTTGCTGCCGACTTGCTGAACATGTATCAAAAGTATGCGGAGGAGAAAGGTTGGAAGTTTTCCATACTGAGTGCCCAAAAGACAGGGCTCGGAGGATACAAGGAGGTTATAGCCCTAATTGAGGGTAAGGACGCCTACGCGAAGTTAAAGTATGAAAGTGGGGTTCATAGGGTCCAGAGGGTGCCAAAAACAGAAACAGGAGGAAGAATACACACCTCCACCGCCACGGTGGCTGTTCTTCCAGAGGCGGACGAGACAGAGGTGCAAATAAACCCTGAGGACCTAAAGATAGAAACCTTTCGTGCCAGTGGTGCGGGTGGGCAGTATGTGAATACCACTGAGACTGCAGTCCGGATCACCCACATACCCACGGGGATCGTGGTCTCCTGCCAAGACGAGCGTTCCCAATTTCAGAATAAGCTAAAGGCTATGAAAATACTCTACGCAAGGCTAAAGGATCACTACGAGAGGCAAAAAGAAGAGAAGATCGCACAGGAGAGGAGGGAGCAGGTGGGAACTGGGGAAAGGAGCGAAAAGATCAGAACCTACAACTTTCCACAAAACAGGGTTACAGACCATCGCATCAACTACACCTCCCATCGCCTTCAGGACATCTTAGAAGGAAAGCTTGATGAGATCATCTCCGCTTTAGAGGAGCACGAGATGGAGGAGAAACTGCGCGCCTCATTGCAAGGTGTTTGATATGGACCTCAGGGAGGTAGTAAAAAAACTTGACATAGTGGATGTGATCTCCTCTTACATAGACCTTGAGAGAAGTGGCAACAACTACAAGGCAAGGTGTCCCTTTCACCCGGACGATACTCCCTCTTTGTATGTATCTCCCTCAAAGGGTATATGGAAGTGCTTTGGTTGTGGTGTGGGGGGCGATGCGGTAAAGTTTGTAGCACTCTACGAAAACCTCACCTATACGGAAGCCCTCTTGGAACTGGCAAAGAAGTATAAACTACCCGTCAAGCTGGAGCGTAAGAAAAAGGACGAAAACCTTTTGAACGCCATCAACCTGGTGGCGGAATACTACCACAGAAAGTTAAGGGAACATCCAAAGGTGGTTGATTACCTTAAAGAGAGGGGTATATCAGATAGGACTATAAAAAAGTTCAGGCTTGGATACTCGCCCTCCTCGGAGGAACTTTTGGACTTTCTGAGGGAAAACCAGCTGTTAGCCACCTACGAGAAGACGGGCAACCTTCTGAAAATAGACGAAAAACATTACAAAGACCTCTTTGCGGGCAGGCTCATCGTTCCCATAAGGGACCAAAGGGGAAACACCTTAGGCTTTGGCGGTAGAACTTTGACGGGCACAGGTCCCAAATACATAAACTCTCCCGAGACGGAGTTCTTCAAAAAAAGGGAAATTCTCTTTGGCTTTTATGAAGGGCTTGACTACATAAAGGAGAGGAAGAGGGCGATCCTTGTGGAAGGATACTTTGATGTGATGAGTATGCATCAGGAGGGCTTTCAGGAGGCGGTGGCGGTGATGGGAACCTCCTTTGGACAAGAACACGCAAAGCTTTTATCCGCCTATGTGCAAGAGGTGGTGCTACTCTTTGATGGAGACCAAGCGGGCAGGAGGGCAATAAGGCAAACCGCACCCTACCTTTTAAGGGAAGGACTAAAGGTAAAGGTCCTCTTGCTCCCAGAGGGAGAGGACCCAGACACCTACGTAAAGAAGTTTGCCAGTGAGCTAAGAAAATCCATAGAAAGCGCGGAGGAGATCTTTGATAGCCTTTTAAAGGAAAACAGCAAGCAGGCTTTAGAAGACTACCTTTATTTTTGTGCCTTTGTAAAGGACAAAGTCCGACAGATGGAACTTTTGAGTGCGCTCTCAAAGAAAACAAACCTACCAATGGCGGTCCTAAGGGAGAAGACCAGAGAGCATCTTTCCCGTCAAAGGCATTTGGAAAGCTCAAAGGAAGGACAAAAGCTCAGCTACCACGAAAGGGTATTCCTCTACGGACTATACATAGGGCTCGGTAGTGATGAACTCTTAAAAAAGCTTAACCTTTCTCCCTACGCCATGGAGTTGGCGGAAGCCATAATCAGAGGAGACTATCACCTTATCCCGGAGGAGGTTAAAAGACAGGGCTTTTATGACCCGCAGAGGGCTTTTGAGGAGAGCCTAAAAAAGCTAACACCAGACCCAAGGGTGGAGGAGGATGTTAGCTTGGAAAAGATAAGGAGCAAGAAAGACCCAGTCAGGCGCAGGGGAAGGGGGAATGTATAATTACTGCCTTCGGCTTTCCTTTGTGGGCACCCACTTTCACGGCTGGCAGGTGCAACCGGGCTTAAGGACGGTGCAGGGAGTTATAGAGAAGGCGCTTGACGAGTTATTTGGAGAGGGCATAAGACCGACGGGCTGTTGCAGGACGGATGCGGGCGTGCACGCCAAAGACTACATAGCAAACTTCAAAGCCTCAAGGTTTTTTCCTCTGAATAATCTCTTGAAGGCACTAAACGCCCTCTTGCCAGAGGATGTGGGAGTTTCTGAGGTGTGGCTGGCAGAAGAGAACTTTAACGCAAGGTATTCGGTAAAGGGCAAGCTCTATATATACAGGGTCTATCCTTCCCACGCAAGGAATCCCTTTCTGGAGCCCTTCCTCTGGAGGATACATTATACTTTAGAACTTGAAGAGATGAAAAAGGCTTGCGGGTTATTTTTGGGTGGGCATGACTTTTCGGGCTTCGCCAAGCTGGAGGGAGAGGAGGACCCCTTTGTGGAGATTGAAGAGTGCGAGGTGGTGGAAAATGAAGGCATAGTGGAGATAAGGGTGAGGGCAAGGAGATTTTTAAGATACATGGTAAGGCGTATGGCGGGTGCCCTTATATACTTGGGAATGGGCAAGCTTTCTTTGGAGGACATAAAGGAGTTTTTAAAAGGAAGAAAGTGCCCCTACACCGCCCAGGCAAAGGGCTTAACCTTAGAGAAGGTTTTTCTATGAAGGAGTTTAAAAATACAAACCCATTGACACACAAGAATTTTTCTTCTAAAATCTAACTCTGATGTTTGTCAGCCTTCAGTTCAAGCTTGAACTGAAAAAAGAAGACAAAGAAAAACTCATAAAGCTGATGCGTAAGCAATCCTCAGCCATCCATGTGGCATACAACATGCTAAAGGAATTGGAAAAAGAGAAAACAAGAAACCCACACGCTCAAATATACCATAGACTGAGACAGCTATTTCCTGACCTACCGACCAAATACATTGACTCAGCCATTTACAAAGCTAAGCAGTATCCCACGGATAAACCAGTGGTGTTTGGAGGTAAAAGACTTTTTGAAAAACTCTGCAAAAACCACCTTTCAGGAAAGGCGAGAGAAAAACTTAAAAAACAATGGAGAGAATTAAGACAGGGAACATTGATCGCCATAGGTTCAAAACATAAAACTGCACAGGGTAATCTACTACTCAGGTTTATGGAACTGGATGGAAAACTGCATCTTAGAATTACCACAGGAAACAGAGAGTTTATTTATGCCAAAGTGTTAAGAGAACCAAGCAACAACAAAGACAAGTGGATAACTTTTATGGCTATGCTTTTAGAAAGCTGGCAAATGAAAAACTACTTTGCCTACACAGTGGAGTTAAAACTGAGAGACGGAGAAGTTTATGGGAGTGTATCCTTTGAAATTC
>DAIRFT010000035.1:0-6469 GCA_036794885.1 Thermocrinis sp.
AGGTAGAAGATGGCAAAGAGATATTACGAGACCATAAGGCATTACGAAAGCGTAGTGGTCTTAAAACCCACTCTCTCTGAAGAGGAGGTAAGCAGAAGGGTTCAGGAGGTCAAAGACTTTATAACCAAAAAGGGTGGGGAGGTTTTGCAGGTGTTAGATTGGGGGCTTAAGCCTCTTGCTTACAGGATCAACAACTTCACCCACGGCAGGTATTTCATCATTGAAATAAGGTCCCAAAACACTAACTTACCCAACGAGCTGGATTTTTACTACAAGATCAATGAGGATGTTATAAGGTGGCTCAACATCCAGCAAAAGGTAAAAAAAGAGGCAAGCCATGCTCAATAAGGTGCTGATCATTGGAAATCTGGTGAGGGACCCTACCATAAACTATCTTCCTTCAGGAACGCAGGTGGTGGAGTTTTCCATAGCATACAACAGAAGCTTTAAGGTCAATGAGGAATGGAGAGAAGAGACCCATTATTTTGATGTTAGGGCTTACGGCAAACTGGCGGAAGATTTGGGCACAAGGCTCTCCAAGGGCTACATGGTGGTTATAGAGGGGAGACTCCGTCAGGACCGCTGGACTGACAAAGAAGGCAAACCCCGGAGCAAGGTAATGATCGTAGCCAGTGCGGTCAGGATCATAAGAAAGCCAAGGGCAGAAGGACCTATAGAGGAAGAGGTCCTGCCAGAAGATACGGAAGTGGGCTTTGAAGAAAAGCCCTTTTCCTCAGAAGAGGATGAACTACCCTTTTAAGGAGGTTGAAAAATGGAGATAAAAAAAGGTGCAAAAAAGAGCTGTTATTTCTGTGAGAGGGATAAGGAACCTTCTTACAAGGATTATGAAGAATTGAGAAGGTTCATCTCCGAAAGGGGCAAGATCATAGGCAGAAGGCAAACGGGTGTGTGCTTTAAGCATCAGCGGATTGTGGCAAGGGAGATAAAGAGGGCAAGACAATTGGCACTACTACCCTATCTCATAACCTGAGGAGGTGAAAGCATGAAGGTGGTGCTTATTAAAGAACTTGAAGGTTATGGCACTGTGGGTACGGTGATAAATGTAAAAGATGGCTTTGCCAGAAACTACCTTATACCGAGGGGTATAGCCCTCCCTGCCACCGAGCCCAACCTAAGGCACGTTCAAAGCATACTCTCTCAAAAGCAAAGAAAGCTACAGAAGGAAAAAGAAAAAGCCCTTGCCTTGGCAAAGAAGTTGGAAGGTTTGGTGTTGGAGATCAAGCATCAGGTGGGCGAAAAGGGAAAACTTTATGGCTCAGTTACCAGTGCAGAGATCGCCAAAGCTTTGGCAGAAAAGGGAATTGAAATAGACAGGAGAAAGATCGCCCTTGCAAAACCTATAAGGGATGTGGGTATATACACAGTGCCCATAAAGCTACATCCCGAGGTGGAAGTTCAAATAAAAGTGGATGTCCAACCTCAAGAGTAGGTGTTATATTTATTAAGGCTATGAAAGAAGTTTCTTTAAAAAGCGGTAGGTCTTTTGCCCTTCAGGGCTGGCTAATTCCGAGCCTTGGGCTTTTACTCTCTGTGATTTTAGCATCCCTGCCATACGATAATGTCTTTTGGTATAAATCCGCCACACTTGCCTACGGGCTTTCAGCCATTTCTTACTTTGCCTTTCTTTTCCTGAGAGAGCGCATTATCGGTAATGTGGCTACCGGCATACTCTTTTTGGGTCTTTTGCTAAATCTAACTGGCATGATCCGAAGGGGTTGGCAAACCTACGAGATGGGTGCCTTTCATCCACCATGGTCTAATCTCTTTGAAGCCCTCACCTTTTGGAGCTTTATTGTGGGAGTGATATACCTGCTACTGGAAAGAAGATACGGCGTGAAAGTGTTGGGGGCTCTTATAACTCCAATTATCTTTGGTCTTTCCCTCTTTGCCATAACAAAGGCAAATGCGGAAATAACGCCTTTAATGCCTGCGTTAAGAAGCTATTGGCTATACATCCATGTTATAACTGCCTTTTTGGGCTACGCGGGTTTTACCGTAGCCTTTGGGGGTGCAGTCCTTTATCTTTTGAAGGCTAAATACAACCTTAGCTTTTTACCATCGTTGGAAGTTTTAGACGAGCTCTCCTATAAGTCTGTGGTGGTCGTTTTCCCTATATGGACAGCGTCTATAATCTTGGGGGCTGCTTGGGCTAACGAAGCCTGGGGTGGATACTGGAGCTGGGACCCAAAGGAGGTTTGGTCTCTGATCGTATGGCTCTTCTTTGGGGCATATCTTCATGCAAGACAGATGCTGGGTTGGAAGGGCACAAAAACCGCCTGGATGCTCGTCTTTGGGTTTATAACTGTTCTGATATGCTTCTTTGCCATTAATCTATTCTTCCCGGGGCTTCACAGCTACGCCACCGATTAAGTGAGCTCTTGGGTAATTGCCATCGATTCTTTTTTTGCGCTCTCTATAACGAATTTGACCCTATCGGGGCTTGTTTTTAATATCCTTGCAACCTTTTCCAAAACCTCAGGATTTTGGGTATCCTCCAATAGTTCTACCAAAGATAAGATAAAACTCAACCCATTGGGCTTTTTCTCAAAGGCTTCCAGAATATCTTTGTCCAAACCCAGCTCAAGGGCTAAATTCTCGGGCCTTTGACCAAAGATCTCCTGGGAGAGGGAAAAGAGACCTGCGGTATGAGCTTTTGCCTTTAAATCGGGCGAGTATAGTTCTGAGAGCTTTTCCGCTAAACAAGCCCTGTAAAGGGCTCTTTCCCAATACTTTCTCTCATCTCCCTTTGCGAACATCTCAGAAAGGGCAAGCACTATTGCAAACTTAACTAGGTTATCAAAACCCAGATAGGCAACAGCCTCTTCCAAACTGCTTATCTTTTTGTTCCTTACAGAGTTAGCAAACTTCAAGAGTTTATACGCCGCACCCACATCCTTTTCAAGAACGCTTACTATCCGCTTCATATCACCCTCTGTTAGGGCTTGGTAAAGCTTTAATAAAGTGCCTTTAAGGTAAGAAATTGTTCGTGTATCCTTTACGAGAGTAGGTGGCGAAAGATAGAAACCTTGAAAATAGTCAAAGCCATACTCCTTTGCCCTTTCATAATCTTCCTCTGTTTCTATGTTCTTTGCTATTACGCTTTTTTTCAAGCTCTTTACTATAGCTATAACTTCCCTTAGCTCTTCCCAGTTGTAAGGACTGTTTTTAATGTCTATCTTTACAAAGTGAGCTTTGCTTAGCAAGGGTAGATAATCTATCCTCTCAAAGCCAAAGTCATCTATGCAGAATTTGAAACCTCTCTTTAGTAAAAGTTCTATGGCATTATAGGTTTGGGTAGTAATGTTTTTGTTTTCCACAAGCTCTATGCCTACATATTCTGGAGAGAGAAGGTCGAACATAGAAGCCTCTAAGAATATAGCTGGTACATTAACAAAAACAACCTTCCCTTCACCAACCCTGTAAGCACCCAACTCTACAAGCACATCTACAGTTATGGTAGTAGCTTTTAGAGGGTCAACGTCTTTTGGATATTTACCAGTAGTGGCATCCTGAACAAAAACTTCCCAAAAGGCTACATTTCCCTTCTTGTCATAGGTTGCCTGCTTCCTCAAAACATGCATATTAGGAGTATAACCCAAAATTTTTAGAATAATTCCCTATAAACTTCCTCCTTAGAAGGTTTTTCTTTCTGTGTCTTTAATTTGGAAGCGTAATACATAAGGGGTATGAGGACCAGAGTTAAAGTGGTGGAACCTATTGTGCCAAAGATCAGAGAAATGGCAAGCCCGTTGAAGATAGGGTCAAAGATGATCACAAAGGAACCTACTATTATTGCCACCGCGGTGAGAATTATGGGTCTTGTTCTTATAACTCCCGCTTCAACAACAGCCCTGTGGAGGGGCACACCTTCCTTTATCTTCTCTTCCGCAAAATCCACCAACAGGATGGAGTTTCTGACTATTATACCCGCAAGGGCAATAAAGCCTATCATAGATGTAGCGGTAAAGAAGGCACCCATCAGAAGGTGTCCGGGAATTATACCCACCAAGGTTAAGGGTATGGGTGCCATGATTATGCCTGGGATTTTAAAGTCTTTGAACCAACCTAGGATCAGCACGTACATTACAAAAAGGGCAACAGCAAAGGCAAGCCCAAGGTCTCTGAAGACCTCAAGGGTTATGTGCATCTCACCATCCCACTTTACGTATATACCATCCTCTATAAGGGGCAGGCTCATCCAGAGCTCCTTAGGCTGACCGTAAGGTGTAGGAATAGAAAGCACATCCTTTCTAACGTCAAGAATGCCATAGAAGGGAGCCTCCTCCCTTCCTGCCACATCTCCTATCACATAAACCACCCGCCTTAGGTTCTTGCGGTATATACTTTTGGGTGCATCTTGTTCCAAAATCTCCACGAGCTCCGACACAGGAACAAGCTTGCCATCTTTGGTGGGAATTTTGAGGGTATTCAAAAGCTCCAGATTTCTGTAGTTTTCCTTCAGTTGAACTATTATGGGTGTATGTTCTGTGTCTGTGTTTTGAAGCAATCCCACCCGGTAGCCACCAAGCAAGGCGGTTAAAGTATGCACGAACTCCTCTTTAGACATGCCCACCAGCTTTAGCACATCATCCTTTGCCTTCAGGATGAACATTTTGTGGGGGCTTTCAAGGTATATACCCTCGTCGGTTATGGAGGGGGATTTTTTGAATACATCCAAGACCTTCAGAGCAAATTCCTCTTGGCTCTTTAGGTCAGGACCATAGACTTCCGCTACTATGGGGGATAGCACAGGAGGACCGGGTGGCACTTCCACGACAGCTACATACTTGGCACCGTATTTTTTGGCGATCTCATGGACTGCGGGTCTTATCTTTTTGGCAAAATCGTGGGATTGGTCCTTTCTTTCCTTCTTATCCTCTAGATTCACCTGAATGTCTGCCATGTTGGAGCCTTGCCTTAGGTAGTAATGCCTTACAAGTCCGTTGAAGTTGAAAGGAGAGGATGTTCCCACGTAAATCTGATAGTCTTTAACTATGCTCTGCTTGGCTATGTAGTCTGCTATTGCCTTGGCGGTTTCTAAGGTCTTTTCCTTTGGAGTTCCTTCGGGCATGTCTATGACGATCTGCAGTTCGCTCTTGTTGTCGTAAGGTAGCATCTTAACCACCACCACCTTGGTGATCAGAAGTCCCACAGATAGTGCCATTAGACCTAAGGTAAAGCCATAGAACATGTATCTTTTCGGCTTGCTAACCAGCAAGGGTGCCATAATGCGTGCGTAGAACTTCCAGAACTTGGTTTGCTTAATGTCTATTTCGTGATGTTCCTTTTTGTCAAACTGATCCTTTAAAAAGATGTACGCTGCCCAGGGGGTGATTATGAAGGCAACCAAAAGGGAGAAGAACATGGCAACGGAGGCGTTTATGGGTATGGGTCTCATGTAAGGACCCATCAAACCACTGACAAAAGCCATGGGCATAAGCGCCGCAATTACCGTAAAGGTTGCCAGTATGGTTGGGTTTCCTACCTCATCCGTTGCCCTGACTATTGCCTCCCTTGGATACTTGGCAAGCTTTAGCTCAAACCATCGGTGTATGTTCTCCACTACCACTATGGCGTCGTCTACCAAAATACCTATGGCAAAGATAAGGGCAAACAGAGTAACCCTGTTCAGGGTAAAACCAAGGGCCTCGCTTATAAAGAGGGCGATAGAAAGGGTAACGGGCACCGCAATGCCCACCACTATGGCTTCCTTGATACCAAGGGCAACAGCCATTAGAAGGATCACCGAACCCGTTGCGATGAATAGCTTTTTAAGTAGGTCGTCGGACTTTTCTTTGGCGGTTTTTCCGTAGTTTCTTGTGATGTTTATGTTTAGGTCTTTGGGAAGTTCCTTGCCCTTTAGGTGTTCAACCAACCCTATAACTTCATTGGCAACATCTATGGCGTTTGTGCCCTTCCTTTTGGCAACGGCGATGGTCACCGCTGGATAGAGCTCTCCCGTTTTTAAATCCTGACCTTTAGCGGACGGTCCAAAGCCCATTAGCACATAGTCCTTCACCTCAGAGGGACCATCCACCACATCTGCCACATCTTTCAAATAGACGGGTCTTCCACCAAAAACGCCTACCAAGAGGTTTTCCACATCTTTCTTTGACTCAAAGAAGGTGCCCGTTCTAACCTTGTATTCGTAGTTTTGGCTCAAAAGGTTTCCGCTCTGCATCTGCACATTGGCAGACCTTAGCACCTGCGCCACATAGAGGGGTGATATTCTGTAATGTTCCAACCTTTGTGGATCCAGAATAATCCTCACCTCCCTTGGTCTTCCTCCCACAAGGAACACATCCGCCACATTCTGGATCTTCTTTATCTCGTTTTCTATGCTTGCGGCAAGCCTTCTTAGCTCATACCAATCGTAGTTTTTGCCCCAAAGGGTAAGGGTCAGGATGGGCACGTCGTCTATGGACTTGGGCTTTATAAGTGGAGGAAG
>DAIRFT010000036.1:0-6347 GCA_036794885.1 Thermocrinis sp.
TATTAGCCCATCAGATAGCGGATTTAGCCATTCAAAAAAACAAAGCCATAGCTATAGAGAACCTAAAGAAACTCAAAAAAGGAAGGCGTGGAGATGGGAAAGCTGAGTTAAGAAAAAGACTTCATCAACGGAACGCCAAAAAGTTCTTGCAAAAGCTAAAAAGAGTAGCAATGCTGAAGGGAGTGGAAGTGGTAGAGATAAATCCCGCCTATACCTCAGCTATAGGTATGCTAAAGTATGCACCACAGTTGAACATAGACAAAGACATAGCTGGTGCTTATGTGATAGGAAGAAGGGCACTGGGATTTAAAGAAGACACGCCTGAGAATTATGAGAAGCTTTTGAAAGACAGAACATATCTGGAGTTTGCACTGAAAAGGTATGAGGAGAGGGAAAAGAAACTTACGGAGCTTGTAGAAAAGGAAACCAACGAATATAAAAGGAATGCCTTAAAAAGCGAACTAAGGAGTGTAGAGGATGCAAAGAAGCTATTAACCAATCTCATACAAAGCCTTCAGAGTGAGCCAAGTTCCTGTGAGGGAGCCAATGGAAGGAATCCCAAGCAGGGAAGAGGAAGTATTGCCTCTTCTTCCGCTTGGTTAGTTCTGAGGGTAGCCCTTCTCTTCCCTATCCTTGGAAAGGTCTTACCAAGAGACCTTTCTCCTCTGAAGCCATTGTTGGTAGAAGGGGTGTGGGATAGGGTGAGGAGTGGGTTAGCTCCTTTAGAGGTTGGAGGGGCGTCCCGATGAGGGATTTTTTAGAACAGCCTCTATGAGGTCCTGGAGTTATTTAATACAGGTTAGGGCACAGTTTGAAGATGGAAGGGTGGAGGAGGAAGGGGTGCTTTATGTGGTGTCTCTTCCTTCAGACCCAGCGCTTTTGAAGGAAGTGGAAATGGAGTGCTATGCGGTCTCCTACATACCCTTTCAGACGGTATTAAAGGTGGCACAGGCTTACGCCTTGGGCACAGACGCACAGATCAAAGATTTACAAAACTACCGCCTACAGGGCTACAGGGAGGACATGGACCTTTACATCTTCCAAGAAGGGGTGGGCTTTAAGGAGGGCTTGACGAAAGCTTATGAGCTAATACTTAGCTTGCTCAAAGGAAGGGGGGAGGTAGTAAGAGTGGAGCCGGTGGTGGATGTGGGCGCACCACCCAAAGAGGTTATGATGGAGTGTTTGAGGTCCGCCTTAGCCTAATCCCTTTTCAAAATCCTCGGGCTTTATGTTCTCCAACCATTCTTTGAGCTTTTCCTTTTCTTCGTCTTCCTCGGGCTTTGGCACCTTAGACTTTTCCAAGACGCTTTCCTCTACGAATATGGGTGCAGAGAAACGCAGGGCTATGTTGATGGCATCGCTGGGTCTTGAGTCAATGATCAAAAGGTTGTTTCCTTGTAGAACGTGCACCTCCGCGTAATAGGTGCTGTCTCTCAGGTCGTTGATTATCACCTTATCCACCACTCCGCCCATTTGAGTGATCACATTTTTCATCAGCTCGTAGGTCATAGGTCTTGGTGGTTCCACCTTCTGGAGCTCTCTGAGGATGCTGTCCGCCTCAAAAATTCCTATCCATATGGGAAGAACTGTTTCCTCATCGTCCTTTGCCTTTAGCACCACTATGGGCATCTGGGACACAGGGTCCAGGGTAATACCATGCACCACCATCTCCAACATCTTTGTTCCTCCTCTTTAATTAAAATATAAGCCTGTGGTTTTGGTTGAAAACATTCACAAGGTCTATCCCGATGGCACAAAAGCCTTAAAGGGTGTGAGCTTTAGGATAGAAAGGGGGGAGTTTGTGGGCTTGATGGGACCTTCCGGCTCCGGCAAAAGCACATTACTGCACATCATAGCTGGCTTAGACAGACCCACAGAGGGAAAGGTCCTGGTGGATGGAAAAGACATCACCCGCATGGATGAAGACCAACTGGCAGAGTTCAGAAAAAACAACATAGCCTTTATTTTTCAGTTCTATTACCTTTTGGAGGACTTTACCGCCTTAGAAAACCTCGTATTAATAGGACAGTTGGCTGGGCAAAGGGAACCCAAAAAGAGAGCCTTGGAGCTTTTGAACTTTCTGAGGCTCTCCCACAGGGCTAACCACAGACCCTATCAACTATCGGGGGGAGAACAGCAAAGGACAGCCATAGGCAGGGCATTGATGCTAACCCCTAAGCTCATACTGGCGGACGAGCCCACGGGCAACTTGGACTTAGAAGAAGGCAAGAGAATTTTTGAGCTTTTTTTGGAACTCAGACATAAGGAGGGTATTACCTTCTTGATAGCAACACATAACCAAGAGATGACAAGGTATTTTGACAGGGTTTTGAGGATCAGGGATGGACTTTTGGAAAATTGACAGGGTTCTTTTGCAATTCCTTGAGGAGGACATAGGCTACGGAGATATAACCACCGAGGGCGTTTTCAGGGGAGAAAGGGCTCGGGCGGTGATGGTGGCAAAGGAGGAGGGAATTTGTGCGGGGCTACCTTTTTCTGTTAGGGTCTTTGAACTTTTGGGTGGTGTGAAGGTTCTAAAATCTATGGCGGAGGGGGAACGTTTTAAAAGGGGGGATGTGATTTTGGAGCTGGAGGGTCCTGCGGATGTGCTTTTGAAAGGGGAAAGGGTTGCCCTCAACCTACTTCAAAGACTGAGCGGTATAGCAACCCTAACGGGGGAGTTTGTGAAAAGGCTTGAGGGGACAAATACCAAGCTGTTGGACACGAGGAAGACAACGCCGGGGCTCAGGTTCTTTGAAAAGTATGCGGTGAGGGTGGGTGGTGGGACCAACCATCGCTTTGCCCTTTATGATATGGTTCTCATAAAAGATAACCACAAAAGGGTTGCGGGTTCCCTCTCCGAAGCGGTAAAAAGGGTAAGGGAAAGGCTTGGACCCGCCTATAAAATAGAGGTGGAGGTGGAAAGCTTGCAGGAAGTGGAGGAAGCCCTTGCCTGCCAGGTAGATATGGTGATGCTGGACAACTTTGGCTTGGAGGATGTGAGGCATGCTTTGAAGCTCATAAAGGGAAGGGTAAAGGTGGAGGTCTCCGGCAACATAACCCTTGAGAACATTAGAGATTACGCCCTGGAGGGCGTGGATTACATCTCCACCGGTGCCATTACACACTCCGCCAGATGGGTGGATGTTAGTATGAGTATAATAGAAGTGTTATGATCGCATATTTTGCGATGGAAGTTGGTATTGAGGACAGAATTCCCACCTACAGCGGAGGGTTGGGAACTCTGGCGGGCGATACGCTTTATGCCTTTGCGGACTTGGGCATTCCTGCGGTGGGTGTAACCCTTCTGTACAGAAAGGGCTATGTTTCACAAAAGCTAACTCCGGGCGGAATGCAACTGGATTTTGACACCGTCTGGGATTATAAAAAAATCCTAAAGCCCACAAGGCTATACTTGGACATAAGCTTTGGAGACCTTGATCAAAAATTCACCGCTTGGGAGTATTCCCTGTGGGGAAGGGAAGAGGTAAAGGTGTTCTTCTTGGATGCAAACCTTCCCGAGAACGACCCAGAGATCAGAAAGCTAAACGACAGACTATACGGTGATGATGGAATCTACAGACTTAGGCAGGAGGTCCTTTTGGGCATTGGCGGATACAGACTTTTGAAAGCCCTTGGCTACAACGTTAGCGTCTATCATATCAACGAAAGCCACTCTGCCTTTTTGGTGGTGGAGCTACTTAGGGAGCTTGGTAGCAAAGAGGAGGTTCGTAAGAAGTGTGTCTTTACAACCCATACACCCGTGGCTGTTGGACACGAAAGGTTTCCAGTAGATATGGTAAAGCAGGAGTTAAGAAAATACGACCATATGGATTGGGACAAAGAGGCAGAAGATGGCTTTATAAACCTCTCAAGGCTTGCCCTAAAATACAGTGAAAGGGTTAACGCAGTTTCTTACAAACACATGTTTGTGTCTGCAAACCTTTTTCCAGAATGTTCAAAAACCTCCCAGAACTACTGCAAAATGGATTATGTGACCAACGGTGTCTATCATAAAAGATGGATCCACGAGGAAATACAGGAGCTTTTGAACGAATACCTGCCCGGTTGGGACGAAAATCCCATACTGCTTGGACAAGTGTACAATGTGCCCTCTGAGCTTTTGCTTAAGGCTCACATGAAGGTAAAGAGTGAGCTTGTAAACTTGGTAAACAAACTTACAAATGCCAGCTTTTCGGACGATGTGCTAACCATAGGCATTGCAAGGAGGGTAACAGCATACAAGAGGAACAATCTGATACTCCAAGATTTAGAAAGGCTAAAGTATATAGCAGAGCATAAGGGAGAGATACAGATTCTTTTTGCGGGAAAAGCCCATCCAAAGGATGGCATTGGTAAAGAGATGATCGCAGACATAATAAACAGGGCAAAAAAACTTAAAGAGATGACAAAGAGCGTAAAGATAGCCTTTTTGGAAAATTACAGCATAGAGATGGCAAAGTTAATCATAGCAGGGTGTGATGTGTGGTTAAACGTTCCAAGGAGACCTTACGAAGCCTGTGGCACCAGCGGTATGAAGGCGGGTATGAACGGAGTTTTGAACTTCAGCACTTGGGACGGGTGGTGGTTGGAGGGTGGCATTGAGGGAATAAACGGCTGGGGAATAGGACCAAGGACCAAGTGGGATGACCTAACCGAGTCAGACGACAAAGAAGATTTGGAGGACATATACGGAAAGCTTTCCCACATAATATTACCTACTTTTTATAATAGGAAGGACGAATGGGTCAGGATGATGAAAAATAGCATCGCCACCATCGGTCCCTACTTTAATACTTATAGGATGGTAAACGAATATTTAGGTAAAATATACCAAATTGGTTTGAGGTAATAGCCATGAACAAAAGAGAGCTTATAAATCTTTTGCTTTATGATGTGGCTTTGGAGCATTCCGCCATAGTGCAGTATCTTTATCACATTTTTTTAATAACCGACGCAAACATTACAGCTGAGATAGAGGAAATTGCCAGACAGGAGATGAGGCATTTAAAGTGGTTTGCCCAAAAGGTGGTTCAGTTGGGGGGTGAGGTGGTTCTGAACAGACTGGAGGATATGATCGTTATAGGTGGTCCAGATTGGGCGGGTATGCTTTCAGAGGATATAAAAGCGGAGGAAATTGCTATTGAAGTATACACAAAGCAGTTGGACATGGTAAAGGACGATTCGGTAAAAAGACTGCTTGAAAGGGTCATAAGGGACGAAAACTTTCACAAAATAGAGTTCAGTGAGCTAAAGGAAAAGGTAATGGAAGGCATTGTGTGCATGCAGGAGGAACAGAGGAGGGCAGACCCTAAGGTTATAGAGGTCCTAAACAAGTTCCTCCAAGAGGAGTATCAGACCATAATAAACTACCTTTATCAGTTCTTCCACTCAAAGGACATAAACCACAAGGACGCAATGCTTGATATAGCAATAGAGAGCATGGTGCATATGGGTAAGTTGGGAGAAGCCATTGGTGAGTTAGGTGGTATGCCAGACATAAGGGCAGACCTGGGCAAGAAGGACAGAAAGACTATGCAAGAGAGCCTTGCGGAAGACATAAAGTTTGAACAGGAAACGGGTGGAGATTACAAAAAGGCACTTGGGCACATACAGGATGAGGAAGTGAAAAAACTTTTTGAGTTCATAGAGAGCCAAGAGGAATATCACAAACACATGCTGATGGAACTTTTCAAAAAGATGAGAAGGCTCACCGTGGGAGACCTGAGAAGAAAAGAATGATTGACCTGGTGATAAACTCCTTTAGGGAAAGTGCGGACGTAAAGCTCGCTTTTGTGGAGATGTACGCGGAGAGGCTTTTGGAGGTGGGAAAGATCATAGCAAACGCCCTAAAGGAGGGGAATAAGGTTCTGCTCTTTGGAAACGGAGGCTCCGCAGCAGATGCCCAACACATCGCCGCAGAGATCGTGGGAAGGTTCAAAAAGGAAAGGAGAGCCTTGCCCGCCATAGCCCTAACCACAGACACATCCATCTTAACTGCAGTGGGTAACGACTATGGATTTGAAACGATCTTTGAAAGACAGATGGAAGCCCTGTGTATGCCCGGGGATATTGCCATAGGCATATCCACCTCCGGCGAGTCTGAGAATGTGATCAGGGGGCTCAAAAAAGCCCACGACCTTGGTGCAACCACGGTAGCCCTTACTGGGAAGAAGGGGGGAAGGATGGTTGATATAGTCCATTACTGCTTTGTGGTTCCCTCTTACGATACTGCAAGAATACAAGAGTGCCACATCACCATAGGGCATGTGCTCTGTGAGATCATAGACCACTATTTATGAAGGTTTTGCTTTATGTAAAAAACTCTCCCAACGCTATAAACACTG
>DAIRFT010000006.1:0-6437 GCA_036794885.1 Thermocrinis sp.
GGGCATACCCTGAAGACCAACGATGAACTGCAGGAAGTAAAAGAGGTTAGAACCTATCATGATCAGCACAAGACCCACTTTGCCCCAGAATTCACTATACATTTTGCCCGTCAGTTTGGGGAACCAGTAGTGGAACCCGCCAATAACTGCAAGGGTTAACGCCATTCCCAGCACATAGTGGAAGTGTGCCACCACAAAGTGAGAGTCGTGCACGCCTATGTCAAAGGCGGGAAGCCCCAGTGGTATTCCAGTCAGGCCACCGATCAGGAACATAAATATGGCAGCGAGGGTGTAGAGCATGGGTGTGGTGAACCTTATGGAACCTTTATAGAGGGTACCGATCCAGTTGAAGATCTTAATACCTGTGGGAACACCTATCAGAACGGTTGTGTAGGAGAATAGGATCCTTATCCAATCTGGCACACCACTGGTGAACATGTGGTGGATCCAGACCATAAAGCCAAGGATGGCTATACCCCATATAGCAAAGATCATGGAGGTTCTGCCGAAGATCTCCCTTCTGGAAAAGGTGGCTACCATCTCGGAGATCAAACCAAAGGCGGGAAGGATCATAACATACACAACGGGGTGGGAGTAGAACCAGAAGATGTTCTGATATAGAATAGGGTCGCCTCCCCTTGTGGGGTCAAAGAAGGCGGTATTGAAGTATTTGTCCAAAAGGAGCATGGTCACTGCACCCGCAAGGGCAGGAACACCAAGGATCTGGATAACGTTCATTGCCAAAAAGGAGTGCAGGAAAAGGTTCATCTTCTTAAAGGTTATTCCGGGAGCCCTCATGCTGAGGTTTGTAACCACCAGGTTTATGGCGGAGACTAAGGATGCTGCACCCAAGAGGTGTATAATAAGGGCATAGAAGGCTACAGGTCCTGCGTTCTCGTTGAGGGAGAAGGGAGGATAACCCGTCCACAGCATCCTTATCTGGCTTCCGGGCAGAAGGGTAAGCAGTGCCAACACACTGGCTGCAAAGAAAAGCCAGTAGCTAAGGGCGTTGAGCCTCGGAAAGGCAACATCCCTTGCACCTATCATCAGAGGAAGAAGGAAGTTTCCAAAGGAACCCCATATTCCCACCGCCCACCAAAACTGCATGAGGACTCCGTGGAGGGTAAGAAGCTGATTGTAACGGTCTTCATCCACATACTGAAGACCCGGCTGGAATAGCTCCAACCTTATACCGAGGGCAGAAAGACCAGCAATAAGGAAGAATATTATGCTGGTTATGCCATACATTACGCCGACCTTCTTGTGGTCTGTGGTAAAGACCCACTCCTTTAGAGTGGCTCCAAACCACGGCTTATGGACGTTTACTACTGCCATGGCCACACCTCCTTAAAAGCTTTTATTCAAAGATACCTTGTTAGCGGAATCCATTGGCTGACCATACCACTTTTCAAACTCTTCTTTGGGAACAACCTTTAGCACAGCCACCATTTTAGAGTGCTTAGTTCCACAATATTCCCTACAGAAGACCCAATACTCTCCGGGCTGGTTGATCTTAAACCACATCTGTGTTATCCTTCCGGGCACTGCGTCTTCGGTAACCTTTGCGGGTTGCACATAAAAGGAATGTATAACATCTTGAGAAGTAAGAAGAACCTTTATTGGAACACCTGCAGGAATGTATGTCTTTGCGGTGTCAGCGATTTTATCAAAGGGAAGGTAGGACTTCGTCTCTGGGTCTTCATACATATTAAAGAAGGCAATGACCTGCTTTCCGTTTGGATATTCGAACTGCCAACCCCACATAAAGCCGGTAACCTTTATCTCAAAGGAATCTGCGGGCGCAGTCCTTTGGGTTCTGTAAAAGGCAAAGCTCTGGGTGGCAAGGTAGATAACTATTATCACAGGAATTATGGTCCATAGGACCTCTAAAGCTGGGCTTTCTTTAACATGCTGTGCCTCTTCATTGACGCCCTTTCTGTAGCGATACTTGATCAAAAAGTAGGCACCAGGAATGAACACAACAAGGTAAATTACCACAGCTATAAACAACCATATGTAATACATGTTGTCCCACAGGTGGGCTGGTTCTGCCACGGGCTGTGCAAAGGAAAAGCCAGCCATCAGTAGGGCTAACAAACCGGTGCGCCTCATCTTAACACCTCCTTTCTGGTTTTATAATATATACCCAAAGCAAAGGTGAGCATAACCAAGGACACGCCTAAAAGGGCAAAAATTACCATTGGGTCTATTACATACTTGCTCCTTGCGTGGTCGTATCTGTAGCAGGCAAGCAGGGCAAGGTCAATTATGTTGCTTAAGGTAGGTTTTTCCTTTTGGGCGTCCGCAAAGGCAAGCCTAAGGTCCCTTTCTGTGGGAAAGGCTCCGTATAAGTATCTGGTGATCTTGCCAGAGGGAGATAGGAAGATGATCGCAGAGGTGTGAATAAAGATTTTGTCCCTTGGTATATAGTAGAACTTGTATCCCGTTACCTCTGTGAGCCTCTTTATGTCCTCCTTGGACAAAAGTCCCACCAACCAGTTTTCTGGAACCATTCCTCCAAAGTTCTTGTCAATAAAAGCCTTTAGGGTTTCCAAGCTGTCCTTCTCATCAAAGGAAAGCACCACAAACCTGTAGTCCGCAAAGCCAGACTTTGAAGCCCTTTGCACATTGCTAACTGTCAGAGGACAGGCGGTTTCACAGGTATAATAGGCAAGTATGAGGGCAGTGGGTTTTCCGTTTATGAATTCCTTCAGTCCTTTTGTGCCGTTGAGGGTCAGCACCTTTGCATCGGGAATCTCCTTCCCCAAAAAGAACTCTTCCTGAATTTTAACCACAGAGACGTCCTGTTCTCCATAGTCGGAGAGCCTATAAGCCATAACAAAGATAGGTAGCAAGAGCAAAAGCAACAACCTCATACCAAGCCACCTACAAGGTATGCACTACTTGCCACCAAGAGCCACATCAAATCCACAAAGTGCCAGTAAAGGACTGTAGCCCTTATGTATGTTTGTCCTTTGTGATGGGATATCTGGTTGGTCAAAAGTAGCAATATTGCAACTATTTGCATGAAGACACCCACGAATATGTGGGAGGTGTGAATGCCAGTTAGGGCATAAAAGCCCGTGCCATACATGTTAGAGCTTATGGTAAAACCACCATGCCAAAGGTGGCTCCATTCAAGAATATGCAAAACTGTAAAGAGTGAGCCTAAAGCTATGGTTATCAGGAAAAAGAGGACTGCAAGGGCTTTTTTTCCACTGTGGGTAGCTTTTTCAGCAAATACAGCGGTTGCACTTGAAGTCCAAAGGATAAGTGTTAGAATAGCGGGCATTGTTAAGTTCATCTCCTTTGGCACCCAGTTTGGCCACTGGTCTGCATGGGCGACCCTTGCCATGTAAAAGGCTGCAAACATGGTGCCAAAGATCACCACCTCAGAGACTATGAAGAAGACCATTGCGGGGAATCCTAAACCCTCCTCGTGACCCTTCTTAAAGAACTCGTAAGCCCAACCTGCTAAGGAAAGGATAAAGAGGGCTACTGATACACCACCTAAGACCAGCGCGAGCAACGGCTTTTGCCAAACGAAGTAGGATATAAAGGCTACTGGCAGTAGAAGGGTTGCTATGCCTAATGGTAGAGGCCAATAGCTGTACTCATGCTCTCCGAGGTGATGGTGCGCCTCATGCTGTGCCATCTCAGTCCTCCTTTGCGGTGTAGTAGTATGAATATATTTGAAAAGTCTTTTCTCAAATATGATTTATATCATAAAAACTGCTAAATGTTAAATTTTTCTTAAATTTATAAAATTTTTCACATTTTTTCAAACTGCTAAAATAATAGTCTCAATGGGCGAGCTCAATCCATCCCAAGAGAGAGTGGTAAGGCACTTTGGCTCTCCCATTATGGTTATTGCGGGTGCAGGTTCTGGGAAAACAAAAACTCTTGCCCATAAGGTGGAGTATCTTCTGAAAGAGCTTTCCCTTAGCCCAGACCGCATTCTTGCCCTTACCTTTACTAACAAGGCAGGCAAAGAAATTGCAGAGAGAATAGAGAAGGTAACTGGTATGAGGCTAAAATGGGTGGGCACCTTCCATTCGGTAGCTTTGAGCCTCCTCCGAGAATACGCCAGCTTTATAGACCTTCCAAAAAATTTTTCTATTTTGGATGAGGAAGAGAAAAACAGGTTTATAAAAGAACTTTTCAGAAAAAAGGGAATAGACGCCAAGAGGATTGAAGATTTCAAGGCATATATCTCCAAAAGGAGGGAGGACCTAAAGCCCCCCTCTGACCCACTTTTGGAAGGACTCTTTGAGGAGTACATATACCTTTTGAGAGAAAACGCCCTGCTTGACTTTTCCGACCTTATGTGGGAACTTTTTAGGCTCTGCAAGGTAAAGGACCTAAGGGACCGCTTTGATTACATCTTGGTGGATGAATTTCAGGACACCAATACCATCCAGTATGAGATCGTTAAAAGGTTGAGCGGAGAAAACATATGCGTGGTGGGAGACCCAAACCAGTGCATCTATGAGTGGCGATATGCAAGACCAGACAACATGCTAAGGTTCAAAGAAGACTTCAACCCAGAGGTGGTCAAGCTTGAATACAACTACCGTTCTAAAAAGTTCATAATAGAGGTTGCCAACTGTGTGCTCTCAGCCTCTTTGGCAGAGTGGAAGGAGCTTATCCCCCGCTTGATAGCGGTGCGGGATGGGGAAGAAAAGCCTGTGGTTAGAAGATTTTCAAAGCAAGAAGAAGAGGCGAGGTGGGTGGCGGAGGAGATAAAGCATCTAAGCAGTCAATATTCCCTCTCCCAGATAGCGGTGCTCTTTAGAGTTAGCCATCTAATGGATATATACGAAAGGGCGCTCTTTAGTGCAGGCATTCCCTATAAAGTGGTTGGTGCGGTCAGGTTTTTTGAGAGGGCGGAGGTCAAGGACGCACTGAGCTTTTTGAGGCTACTGGCTAACAGGTCGGACAGGGCGAGCTTTATTAGGGCTTTGGAGGTTTCTGCGGAGGGAGTAGGAAAGGGAACCATAAACTTCATAGAGAGGTTTTACTCGGGAGACTGGCTGAAGGCAACCACCTTAGCCCTCAAGGAACTGCCCCCTGTAAGGGCAAATGTCCTTTATAACCTTCTCTCTAAGCTTTCCAATCTTGCCCACTCTTTGGAAAACTACGCACAGACCTTTGAGGAGTTTTTACACCAAATAGATTTCTTTGAGGGATTGAAAGAGAGATACCCGAAGGATTGGATGGAGAGGGAAGAAAACGTAAAGGAACTTCTGAGATACCTAAAAGAAAAGGCGATGGAAGACTACCGCTTGGAGGAAGTTTTGCAAGAGGTTAGCCTACTGCAAGAGGATGAAGAAAAGGGGCAAGGAGTAAGGCTAATGACCATTCACGCCAGCAAGGGCTTGGAGTTCTCGGTGGTCTTCATCCCAAGGCTTGAGGAGGGCATTTTGCCCCATGAGAAGAGTTTAGAGGACCAGAGAGAATTAGAAGAAGAGAGGAGACTCTTTTATGTAGCCATCACAAGGGCTAAGGACATGCTGTATATGAGCTATGTGAAGGATAAAGAGAGTGCCCCAAGCCGGTTTCTCTCAGACATAGACAAGAGATTTTTGGATCTGTCTGCCTTTAAAAAGGCTACTTCCTTGCCAGAACTTACTCCAAAGGTAGATCTGAGGGCTGGGGAGAGGGTAAGACACAGGGTTTTTGGAGAGGGTGTAGTGGTAAGGGTGGATGGGGCTAAGGCGGTTGTAAATTTTGGCGGAACCCAAAAGAGCATATACATCACTTTTCTTGAGAAGGTATAAAAAGGCTTATACCAGCTATGCCGTAGGCACCGTTTTTGTAGCAAAGTTTGATCCGATCCCAAGTTATACCACCTAAGGCATAGATGGGAATGCTTACCCTTTTGGCAACATCCTGCAGGTAGAGAAGACCCAAAGGTTTAGCCTCCGGGTGTGAGGAGGTTTCAAAGATAGGGCTGAGGGTTATAAAGTCTGCCCCTTGCTCTTGGGCGTAAAGGGCTGATTCCAAGCTGTGGGCAGAGTATCCTATCAGAAGTTTTGGGGCGATCTCCTTTACCACCTTGGGAGGTATGCCCTTTTCTGGCAGATGCACACCGTCCGCATGAACTGCAAGGGCAACATCCACCCGGTCGTTTATGAACAGGAGGGCGGAGTATTCTATGGTTATTTCCCGCACCCTGAGTGCAAGCTCATAGTACTTCCTCCCAGTAAGCTCCTTTTCTCTTAGCTGGATCATTCGGACGCCCCTGTCAAGGACCTTTCTGAGGGTTTCTTCAAAATTCTCTCCGTACCTTTTGGAGTCTGTTATAGCACAAAGGCGTGGCAGTTCCATGTGGTTTAAAATAGTCTTATGGCGGTCATAGAGCAAGTAAAGGCAAGGGAGGTTTTGGACTCAAGGGGAAACCCCACCGTAGAGGTGGAGGTTAGGCTGTCCTCTGG
>DAIRFT010000006.1:6537-20801 GCA_036794885.1 Thermocrinis sp.
GCGAGGGCTATGGCAAACCATTTTGGAGTGCCCCTATACAGATACTTGGGAGGCGTCTTTGGGAACAGACTGCCTGTGCCTTTGATGAACGTGATCAACGGAGGGGTGCACGCGGACAATCCTTTGGACATTCAGGAGCTTATGATCTTGCCCGTATGTGGTGGGAGCTTTTCTGAAGCCCTCCGGGCTGGAGTGGAGGTCTTTCATACACTAAAAAAACTTCTCAAAGAGAAGGGCTACTCTACCAATGTGGGGGACGAGGGAGGCTTTGCCCCCAATCTGGAGAACACAGAAAAAGCCTTGGAGTTTTTAATGAGGGCAATAGAGTCCGCCGGATACAAGCCAGGGGAGGATGTGCTCTTGGCTTTAGACTGTGCGTCCTCTGAATTTTACTACGAGGACGACCTTTACCACATAGAGGGCAAAAAGCTAAAGGTAGATGAACTGGTAGAGTTTTACCTTAAGCTAATTGAAAAATTTCCGATAGTATCCTTGGAGGATCCAATGGCAGAGAACGACTGGGAGGGTTGGAAGTTGATCACTCAAGCGCTCGGCTCTAAGGTGCAGTTGGTGGGAGATGACCTATTTACCACCAACATAAACACCCTGCGGGAAGGCTTTGAAAGGGGCGTTGCCAACGCTATACTCATAAAGCTAAACCAGATAGGCACCCTTTCAGAGACTATGGAAACCATAGCCTTTGCCAAAGAGCATGGCTACAATACGATAATTTCCCATCGGTCTGGAGAGACAGAAGACACCTTTATAGCCCATTTGGCGGTGGCTGTCAATGCGGGGCAGATAAAGACGGGTTCCGCCTCAAGGACCGATAGAGTTGCAAAGTACAATGAACTCTTGCGCATAGAGGAGGACCTTGGATATGCGGGAAGGTTTGGGGGTAAAGAGGAATTCTGGAGATTTGCGGGCAGATAGATTAGCCCTGCTCTTCTTTCTGCTCATGCTGTTTTTTACGGGATACAATCTGCTCTTTGGAAGATACAACCTTACGGAAATAAAAAAAATGAGGGATAACATGGGGGAATTGGACAAAAAGCTAAAAGCCCTAAAGAGTGAAAACATGAAGTTAGAGGAAGAGATAGAGCTGGCGGAAAAGGACCTGGACTCTCAACTGGAAAAGGTCGCCAGGGAAAAAATGCAACTTCAAAGACCCAAGGAGAGAATTCTTCTGTTTAAGGATTGAGCCTTTTGCACAGATGAAACCTGCTCCCTTTTCCCTTTTCACTTTCTAAGTGAATGCTTAGCCCTTGCTTTTGGGCTATAGCCTTGACTATTGCCAAACCAAGCCCAAAACCTTCTTTCTCTTTGTTCTCCGAATAAAAAGCTTCAAAAACCTTCTCTTTATCCTCAATACCAATACCGCTGTCTTCCACTACGATGCAATCGTCTTTGTAGTAAAGCTTTATGAACCCACCCTTTGGTGTGTATTTGTATGCGTTTTCCAAGAGGTTTGCCAAGGCAAGCTTTAGATAATCGTAGTCACCCTCCCAAGGGATGTCCTCCGAAAGGTATTCCACCCTAAAGACATGACTTTCCTTTACAAACTCATATTCTTCCTCAAGCTCTGCAAACAATTGATTTATGCAAAAAGTTCTATGACTTAATGGCACCTCAGATTGGAGCCTCATCAAAAGCATTAGCTTTTTTATAAGCGTCTCCATCCTGTTGGTTTGTTGGAGAAGTTTTTGTAGCACCGCCTTCAATTCCTCTCCCTTGTAAAAGCCCTCGCTTATAAGCTCAATCTGTCCTTTTATGTATGTTAAAGGTGTGTTTAGGGCATGGGTTATATCCCTCATAAAATTTACCTGCCAAGTTATGACCTCCTTTAATCTATCTACCATATCCTTGTAAGCCTTTTGCAACTGTCCGAGCTCATCCTCTGTCTTTGCTTCCGCCACCTCCACTCCCAAAGGACCCTCCTTTGAGATCTTTTGGGATATGGAAGTAAGATAGCCCAGAGGTTCAAGAAACCTCTTTATAATGGGCGGGACCAAAATTAGGATGAAGATTGACACTACAGACGCGGTAAGCACTACGAACCTTATAAGTTCGTCCTGAACTTTCTGTATTGACTTTAGCCTAAAAAGTAGAATAGCCGTGTATTTTTCTCCTACTTTTTTTGTTAAAAAGGCATAGTTTTCATAGACCCCTCTCTTTTCCTTTAGGAAAACCTCCAACTTTGGTAAATTTACCATCTCCTCTCCAAAGGGTGGCACAAAGCTTACAAGCTTTCCTTCACGATCTACCACAAAAGCGCCTATGTCTTCACTGGCTAAATCCTCCGCTAAAGAGCCTATTCTTTTATCAACGTCTTTGTAAGCCTCTAAGTAAAACTCCACAATAGGGTTCGCATATCTTTCCATGTATCCATAGGCGTAGCCTATAAGCACATGCCTGATGGCTAAGAGGGAAACCAGCGTAAAGAGGGCGATGCTTAAAAGATAAAGGGATATAAAAAGTAGTAAGAGCTTTTTGTTAAGAGACATCCTCTGTGCTTAGCTTATAGCCGTATCCTCTTACAGTTTGTATTAACTTTGCCGGTTTGTCTCCAAGCTTACTTCTAAGGTTCTTTATATACACATCCACTATGTTTGAGCCCTCATCGTGAGAATATCCCCAAATCTTCTTGTATATCTCTTCCCTGCTAACTACCCTTCCTGCCCTTTGGGAAAGTAGTTTCAGCAATTCAAACTCCCTTTTTGTTAAGTTTATTTTCTTACCTTTGTATATGACCTCGTAGGATGCTAAATTTACAACAAGATCTCCCACCCTTATTATATCTTCTGCCCTTTTGTATCTTCTCATAACCGCTTGGATCCTTGCAAGCAATTCTTTAAAGGAGAAGGGCTTTGTGATGTAATCGTCCGCTCCAGCTTGGAGGACTTCTACCTTATCTTCTATCTGCCCCCGGGCGGTAATTACCAAAATGGGTATGTCTTTGCTTTCCCTTACCTTTTTGCATATTTTTATGCCATCAAACCTCGGTAGCATCAGGTCAAGAAGTAAAAGGTCGTAGTCCTTTTCTGAGAGATTTTTCAAAGCCAAAAAACCATCCTGCACCCAATCTACCTCATAGCCCTCCACACTTAAAGCTTTTTTTATCATATCCCCCAACTCTTTGTCGTCCTCAACTAACAGCACCCTCATTCCAGAACCTTGCATATTCCTCTATTTCCAAAACTTTAAAGACGTCCCTGTAAGGATGGAGAGAGTTTTCTAATTCCTCCTCCAGCTTCTTTTTACCCAGTATTTTGTATCCTACATCCAACAGAAAAGAAAGAAAGCCCAAGATCTCTTCCCTTCTACCCCTTGGGTCCGCCCTAAAGTATATACTACCCTCTATTACTTTGAAAAGGTCAGAGGAAGAAAGATGATAAAGTATGTTTTGCACCATTTGGTTGCTGTGTCTAAGGATAACGCCATAGACTGCATTTATAAAAAGAAGATGCATAACCTCAAAGAAATTTTCCATAGGTTCAAAGGGGACAAGGTCTGCTAAAAAACCATCTCTGTATGGTTCTGCGTTGTATATTTTTAGCTTTTTGCCCTCCAAAAGGGAAGCCAATAAGACGCCATTTTCGTAAGCAAAATACATACGCTCGTTCGCTTTTTGAAGCATGAGCAATCCAGAAAATCCGTTTTTTATAATTCCTATAAAAGTCTTACCCAACTCTATAAAGTCATGCGAAAGACTGGATATAAGCTTTCTTTTTGAATGCTTTAGAATAAACTTATTAAGAATTTCCTCGGGCATACTTACCACATCCATAATGAAACCTGCCCGAAGAGTTAGGATAAAATCAAAAAAGTCAAAATTGTATGGATAAAGGGCTACCGCCTTACCCTTTTGAATGTAAAGTTCATAGTTGCTGTGATTATCATATATGTTTATAAAACCTGTAAATTTACTCATTCTTAAGCTCTCAAGCACGGAGAATATATTTACATTCTTTATACCCACACCCCTTACTATGTAGTCTACCTCATAAACCCTTTTACCCACCTCTGGCGCGGAAAACTGCCCTATATCCAAAAAGCCGGCACGAAGAAGTTCTTGAAGCTTTCTTGTTTCCGATATTAACGTCTCGGTGGAAGTGAGAATAACAGATATAAAGGTCCTACCATCATAATTTTGCATATTTTCAAAGGGTTTTAGCACTCTAATGGTGGCATAGGGTGTTATGATCAAATTGAGAAGTGATTTGAACTCCTGATGGGCAAGCTGAAGCTGTAAAATAAGTTCTTCTGCAGATATGGGTTCTTCCAACCTAAAGTGGTATTCCCTCTTTGGAGCGTTTTTAAAGGAGAACAGGGCATTTGGATTGTCAAGCATGCTAAACAGACTGTATAGCAAAAGGGACTCTTTGTTTATTTCTTCGGCTTTTAACCCTTCAATGTCAGTATAAAAGCTTTTGATAAAACCGTTTTCAATATAAAGTTCTATTGATCTGCCTTCCAGATATATTTCGAGCACTCCCTCTTTGTTAAATAGAAGACCGTTTATAAGATCCACAAAATCTTGTTGAGAACTCAGATATCCGGATATCATCCTATCATACGCTCCAACTTTGATAGTAAGAGCCCTTCCAGCAAGTCAAAAGTTTCCGCAACTCCCTCTCCCTTTATTGCAATCGCGCAGACGGATGGTAGGCTATCTTTGTTTATTTTCTCCTCCAGCACTTCAAAAGGTAAGGCATTTGGCAGATCCATTTTGTTGTATTGTATAACCACGGGCACCTCTTCGTATCTTTTGCCTACCTTGGGAAGGTCTTCCTTGAGTAAATTGAAAAACTTTATGTTTTCGTCCAACCTGTGTTGCTGAGCATCCGCCACAAACACAATACCATCCACACCCTTTAGAACGGTAACTCTTATGTCCTTGTATATTTCCTGACCGGGTACAGTGTAAATTGCAAAGCTTGCGGTCATACTGCCCATTTGCACCGTTTTTGTGGAAAAGTCAAAGACCAATGTCTTATCACCCTTTGTATCTATCTTCATAAGCTTTAGCCCGTTTAGGGCTGAAAAGGTTTCAAGATTGGTGGTTTTGCCGGACATGCTCGGACCATAATAGACAATCTTTAATCTTATGACCTTTTTAGCCACATCAACAATCATTTTCCCCTCCTAAAATTGTTAATTATAATATTAAACCAAAAGTGCACGTTTAGGAGGTGTTGTTATGGCGACCATCAGTTATGAAGAAGCCTTGCAAATGCTGAGGGAACAGCTGAGGGGCTTGGAAGAGTCTATAAAAATGGAAGAGGTGGGTGTGGTTTATTATGTGGGCGACGGTGTGGCAAGGGCTTACGGACTGGACAATGTTATGGCAAACGAGGTGGTGGAGTTTGAAGGGGGAACATTGGGTCTTGCCTTCAACTTGGAAGAGGATAACGTGGGTCTGATCATTCTTGGTAGCGAAAGCGGTATAAGGGAAGGCTCTTTGGTAAAAAGAACCGGTAGGATATTGGACGCCCCGGTGGGAGAGGGGCTCATCGGTAGGGTTATAGATCCACTTGGGAACCCCCTTGATGGCAAAGGTCCAATCCAGTATGAGTACAGGTCTCCAGTGGAAAAGATAGCCCCCGGTGTGGTGAAAAGGAAGTCTGTTCATGAGCCACTGCAAACGGGTATAAAGGCAATAGACGCCATGATCCCCATAGGAAGGGGTCAGAGGGAGTTGATCATAGGGGACAGGTCCACGGGTAAAACTACCATATGTATAGATACCATCCTAAACCAAAAAGATACGGATGTATATTGTATTTATGTAGCCATAGGACAGAAGCGCTCCACCACCGCAAGGATCATAGAGCTGTTAGAAAGAAGCGGGGCTATGGAATATACTTGTGTAGTGGTAGCTTCCGCCACAGACCCAGCCTCTTTGCAATACTTGGCACCCTTTGTGGGATGCACCATAGGTGAATACTTCAGGGACAATGGAAAGCATGCTCTGATAATATACGATGACCTTTCCAAGCATGCGGAAGCTTATAGACAGCTGTCTTTGTTGATGAGAAGACCTCCCGGAAGGGAAGCCTACCCGGGTGATGTCTTTTACCTTCACTCAAGGCTCTTAGAAAGGGCTGCCAAGCTCAACGACGAGCTGGGTGCGGGTTCTTTGACAGCCCTTCCTATAATTGAAACAAAGGCTGGAGACGTGGCCGCATACATTCCCACCAACGTGATCTCCATAACTGACGGGCAGATCTACTTGGAACCAGACCTTTTTAACAAGGGTATCAGACCTGCCATAAACGTAGGTCTTTCTGTGTCTCGGGTTGGTGGTGCAGCGCAAATAAAGGCTATGAAGCAGGTAGCGGGTACCCTAAGGTTAGATTTGGCTCAGTTTAGGGAACTGGAAGCCTTCGTTCAGTTTGCCTCTGAGCTTGACAAGGCAACCCAGCAAACCATAAACAGGGGTCTAAGGCTTGTGGAACTTCTCAAGCAAGAGCCTTACAATCCCATACCCGTAGAAAAACAAATCGTAGCCATATACGCAGGAACCAACGGCTATTTGGACGACCTACCTGTGGAAGCGGTAAGAAAGTTTGAAAGGGAACTATACGCATACTTGGACAGACAAAGACCCGACATACTCAAGGACATTAAGGAAAAGAAGGCTTTGGATGACGACCTCAAAAAACGCATTGACGAAGCACTGAAGGACTTTAAGTCCAAATTTACCCCTTGAGGGTTTATATAGGTTGTAGCGGTTTTTATTACAGGGATTGGGTGGGCACCTTTTACCCACCCCGTTTAAAAAAACAGGAGTGGCTCGGCTATTACGAAAAATTTTTCAACGTTCTTGAACTTAACGCCTCCTTCTACAGATTTCCCGACAGGGGGACAGTTAAAGGTCTTTTGGAAAGGACAAGCAAGTTAAGGTTTGCCCTAAAGGCTCACAGGGTATTCACCCACAGAAGAAATTACTCCCAAGAGGACCTCAGAAGGTTTCTTTACTCTATAGAGCCAATAGCCAACGAGGAAAGACTTATAGCTATACTTTTTCAGTTTCCAAGCAATTTTGGATACTCGGCGGAGGCTTTAAACTACATAGAAAAACTTTCTGAAGATTTTAGAGGCTTTGAGCGGGTTTTGGAAGTAAGAAATAAGGGTTTTAGAAGGGCAGACTTCTACCGATTCTTGGAGGATGTGGGTTTTTCTTTGGCAAACTGTGATGCACCTAAGGGTGATAAGTTTTTAGTAGGTCCGTGGGTGGGTGTGGGCTCTATAAACTACCTTAGACTTCACGGAAGGGACCCGGAGCACCCCTACGACTATCTTTACTCTTTGGAGGAACTGAAAAAGCTAAAGGAAAAGGTCAAAGCCCTTGGAGATAAAGAGACTTATATCTTCTTTAACAACACCGCAAAGGCAAAGGCTGTTCTGAACGCCCTACAGATGAAGCTTCTCTTTGGCATTGAGGTGGAAATTCCCCAAAGCTTACAAAGGGCTCACGCAGAGAGGGAATGGGAGTGATCAATAGGACTCTGTTATACGGAGAGGGACTCTTTGAGACCATAAAGCTCCCTTCTACGGAAGAAAGGTTAAAACTGCACTATGAGAGGCTAAAAAGTTCCGCAGAGTTCTTCGGAATTCCATATCCAAGCTATGAGGAATTTATAAAAGACTGCCTTTTGCCAGTGGAGGAACCTACCTACCTCAAATTTTGCCTCCTTTCTGAGGGTGATGACTATTACGGTGGCTCATCAAAAGCTTACCAAAAGCTCATAATAAAGAAAAAACTTAACCCGCCCAAGGCTCCCCTTCCCCTCAAGCCCTCTCCTTACAGAAGATATTCGGAGGATCCTCTGTGCAAACACAAAACTACCAGCTATCTTTTTAATGTTCTGGTTAAAAAGGATGCCCTCAGGGATGGTTTTTACGATGGCATAGTGATCAACGAGAAGGAAGAAGTGTGCGAGACATCCTCCGCCAATTTGCTCTTTTTGAAGGGAAGCAAATTCTACACACCCGCGGTGGAATGTGGAAGGCTTGAGGGGACTACCCTAAGGCTCTTGAAAGCCCGCGTAGAGGTTCAAGAGGAACGCATAAGAGTTGATAGATTGGAGGAATTTGAGGGTGTCTTTTTGTTAAATGCCCTGATGGACTGCATGCCTGCAAAGATTAATGGCATAAATTTAAAAGTCCTTCCAGAAGTGGCGGAGTGTGTGGTTAAAATATTAAGGGCTGGGGGTGTGGCGGAACTGGCAGACGCAGGGGACTTAAAATCCCCAGGGGAAAACCCCCGTGAGGGTTCGAGTCCCTCCACCCCCACTTGAAAGAGATGATTTTGTCCGACAAGAGCATAAAAAGGCTCATACAGGAAGGAAGGCTTGGCATAGAGCCACTCAAGGAGGAAAACATTCAGGCATCCTCCATAGACCTCACCCTTGGGGAGGATGTGATCTTCTACAGGGTGGATTTTATAGATGTAAGGGTGGAGGAGTTGTCTGTAGAAAGAAGGAGTATCCCCGAAGAGGGTATAGTCATAGAGCCAAAGTCCTTTTTACTTGCCACTACCTTGGAGTATATAAGGCTACCGGAGGACATTACTGCCTTTGTGGAGGGTCGGTCCTCTTTGGGAAGGCTGGGGCTTTTCATTGAAAACGCAGGATGGGTAGATGCAGGCTTTGAGGGGCAGATCACCCTTGAGCTATACAATGCCAACAGCGTGCCCATAAAGCTTTACAAAGGAATGAGAATATGCCAGATCGTGCTGGCGAGATTAGACCAACCCGCAGAAAGACCATACAGGGGCAAATACTTTGGGCAGAGGGGTGCTACGCCTTCAAAGATCTTTGTGGATTTTGGCACATGAAGATGTCTTTGCCTTTTCCAAGCTTTCAAGCTTTTCCTTTACCTCCTCAATTCTTTGCAGAGTGAGGGCTAACCTTTCTGACTGTTCCCTTTCCCTCTACAAAAGAAACCCCTCCATCTCTAAAAATCTCTTTTCCATGCTAAACCGCAGATGGTTTATCAAATTTTCCGTTTGCTCTTGGTTCTTCTGCACTTAAGGTTATAGGTACGTCGGGCGAGAAATTCAGAAAAGCTGGAGAAATCCCTTTCCTCTTTATAGTCTTATCAGCATCCTGCCCGCTACCACAAAGTGAAGTCTGTAAGGACGAGGTATCAAAGGAGTTTGTGCCTTAGGACGCTTGCGGACAGCTTACCTTCAGGGTTATACTCTTCAGGAAGTCTTGTCTGTTTAAATAATTTCTCACCAACCGGAGGTGTTAGTTAAGTATAATTATAGCATGAAGCATTTATCGGAGGAGCAGGTTGCACAGATAAAGGGCTTGCTTTTGGAAATGAGGCAGAAGATTCTCGGTTCTGCCCAAGAGCAGATAAAGGACCCATCCAACATAGCCTTTGAGGGAGGAGACGAAATAGACAGGGCAAACATAGAAACAGAAAGATACATAAGCCTTCAGAGGTTAAAAACAAGGGAACTAAAGCTCCTAAGGAAGATAGACTATGCCCTCTATAAAATAGAGATAGGAACCTACGGCATATGCGAGGGCTGTGGTGCGGAGATACCATTTGAAAGGCTCATGGCAAGACCTGTAACTACTTTGTGTATAAACTGTAAGGAGTTGGAAGAGGAAGGCGAGCATGAGTGAGCTTATCTTTTCACGGGTCCAAAAGCTCCCCAAGTATGTTTTTGCCATGGTCAATGAGCTAAAGATGAAGCTCAGAAGGGAGGGAGAGGATATTGTGGATTTGGGAATGGGAAACCCAGACCTTCCACCCGCACCCCACATAATAGAAAAGCTCTGCGAGGTGGCAAGGAGGGACAACGTGCATGGCTATTCTGCCTCAAAGGGCATACCAAGGCTCAGAAAGGCTATATGCGACTTTTACCAAAGAAACTATGGCGTAGAGCTAAACCCAGAAACGGAAGCTATAATGACCATAGGGGCAAAGGAGGGCTACTCGCACCTGATCCTTGCCATGGTGGAGCCTGGCGACTCGGTAATGGTGCCAAACCCTACTTATCCCATACACTATTACGCACCCATAATAGCGGGCGGAGATGCCATATCTATTCCTATAAACCTTGAGGAAAGGCAAAACTTTGAAGAATACTTTTTAAAGAGCATCCACGACACACTCAAGGCTTCCTTCAAAAAGCCCAAAGCCCTCGTGCTGAGCTTTCCTCACAATCCAACCACCCTTTGCGTTAGCTTAGAGTTCTTTAGGGAGGTCGTCCGGTGGGCAAAGAGGGAGGAAGTATGGGTGATCCACGATTTTGCTTACGCGGACCTTGGTTTTGATGGATACAAGCCACCCAGCTTTTTGCAGGTGGAGGGTGCCAAAGATATTGCGGTGGAAATTTACTCCATGTCTAAGGGCTTTTCTATGGCGGGTTGGCGTGTTGCCTTTGTTTTGGGCAACGAAATCCTCATAAAGAACCTTGCCCATCTGAAAAGCTACTTAGATTACGGCGTTTTTACGCCCATACAAGTTGCCTCCATAATAGCCTTGGATAGCCCTTACGAGATCGTAGAGAAAAATCGGGATGTTTATCAAAAGAGAAGGGATGTGTTGGTGGAGGGACTGAACCGTATAGGTTGGACGGTGGAAAAGCCCAAGGCATCCATGTTTGTTTGGGCAAAGATCCCCGATTGGGTGGGTATGAACTCTTTGGACTTTTCCCTCTTTTTGCTGAAGGAGGCAAAGGTGGCGGTCTCCCCGGGCATAGGCTTTGGAGAGTATGGAGAGGGCTATGTTAGGTTTGCCTTGGTGGAAAATGAGCACCGGATAAGGCAGGCGGTCCGTGGCATAAAAAAAGCCCTTGAAAGGTTCAAACAGACCGTGCAATAAAGAAGGCATGGGTCTCTTTGGCACCCAAAGAAAGTAGCAACTGGCAGAGGTGGGATATGGTCTGCCCGGTGGTTAGCACATCATCCACCACCAAGATTTTTTTATCCTCCAAGGCATATAACCAATGCTTTTTTACCTGATGGCTTTGCACAGCCTTTAGCCTCTCTTGACTTCCGAGCCTTGCCATGGGCGGGTCAAAACCCTTCCTTTCAAAGATTCTCTGATAGGGAACATCCCCACCCTTCAGAATTTCCTCCACTTGATTGAAGCCTCTAAACCAAAGCCTCCTAAGGTTGAGCTCGGGGAAGGTTATGATGTCCGGCTGGATTTCGTCTATGTATTGCCAAAGATAATCCTTTACCACCTTACCCAAGAACCTTGCGGTGTATGGGTTATTCTCAAACTTTGCGTTGAGGATCAAACTCTTTATTGCACCCTCATACTTTCCGAAAACTCTGTGGGAGAAAACATAGGGAATGTGTGTATATTCCATTGGATGCTGGGGTTTTAGCTCCTTAAGACAGTCTTCACACAAAAACTCCTCTCCCAATGCGGGTTTTTCACAATTTAGGCAATTTCCTTGGGCTATGCCCAGAAGTCTTAAAAGTTTTCTCATTCAAGGTTTATCTTCTCTTGGATTATGTAGGGCTTTGTGTCCTTGGTCCTGTAGTATATCCGGACCAAAAGCTCCGCCAAAAGCCCGGTGGATATGAGCTGTATGCCCGCAAGGATTAAAAGGACGCTAAGGATCAAGAGGGGTCTCCTGCCTATGGACTCTTCCAGAAAGAGCTTTAAAAAGATCAGGTAAAAGAGGCTGAAAAGACCCAACCCAAGGAGCAAAAAGCCCACACTCCCAAACATATAAAGGGGCTTGTTGATGTACTCATTGAGGAACTTTACCAGCATTATGTCCAAAAGGACCCGAACAGTCCTTCCTATGCCGTATTTGGACTTTCCAAACATCCTTGGATGATGCCTTACCACCACCTCCGTGATCTTGGCACCTCTCCTTTTGGTAAGGGCGGGCAAAAACCTGTGCATGTCTCCAAAAAGCTCCAGATCCTTTACCATCTCCGCCCTGTATGCCTTTAGGGTGCATCCGTAGTCATGAAGATGCACGCCGGTAATTTTGGATATGAGCCAATTGGCAACCATTGAAGGAAGCTTTCTTGATAAAAATGGGTCCTTTCGGTCCTTTCTCCATCCGCTTACAACATGATAGCCTTCCTTTAATTTTTCCAGCAGTATTGGAATGTCCTCGGGGTCGTTTTGTAGGTCTGCGTCCAGGGTGATGATCACATCTCCCTTTGCATGTTCAAAACCCGCAGACATGGCGGCGGTCTGTCCGTAGTTCCTTTTGAACCTTATTACTTTCAGCCGGCTGTCCTTCTCTGCCAGTTGTTTTAGCCTTTGATAGGTGCCATCGGTGGAGCCATCATCCACAAAGATGATCTCGTAATCCTCTCCTAAGCTATCTAGAACCTTTTTGAGCTTTTCGTAAAGTATGGGGACGTTTTCCTCTTCGTTGTAGGCGGGGATAACCACCGAGAGCATGCTAATAGTTTATCAGATGTATGCTCCCTGCCCTTCCACTATTACCCTTATTAGCCTTCCTTTTTCTTCTATGTCCTTTACTTTGTAATCGTAAAAGTTTATCTTTGAGAACTCTTCCAAGCTCAGCCTCTTTTCTGCGATGTATCTCAAAAGGTATGCCCTGTGGGGCTGAGGGTTGATAACTTTCTTTTCTTTTTTTTTGTAAAAGAAAAACCTCACTACCTTATAAGCGGTTCCAAGGTCCAAGAGTCCTTCCTCCTGCTTTCCCACAAAGGGGACCACCACCTGGTCCTTGAAAAGCTCCTTTGAGGTCTGTTTTAGGGACTCCTTCCACCAGTCTTTTAGCTTTGAACCTTGGCAGTGGTCCTCCCAAGAGTACTCTGCGTAGGGAATGGGCGTATCCACCTTTAATAGCCCAAAGAGGGGAGAAAGAACGACCGAGCTCTCCACTATAAACTCTTGCACGGGTGGGGGCAAAACCCAAAATTCTAAGCTTTCCCAAAACCTTCCCTTTAACCTCCTCCAAAGGGGCAAAGGCTCATCCATGTTAATGCCAAGGCAGTTTATAACCTCTATCCTTTTGGGATTGAGCCCTTTAAAGGGATAAACCTCCAAACCAACGAGGTATTTTTCCCTGAGCTTTATTTTTGATTGTCTTTTGGACCAAGGAAGGATAAACCACACAAAAGTTATTTTAACATTTTCTCTTGCGATTTTTCGCCTTTGATAAATCATCGTGGAGGCTTAAAATAGAAAGCACTATGAAAGCACTTCTTATAAAACTCCTTGCCCTTTTAGGTTTTGTAGAGGCTGGGAACTTAATTCAGGAAGGACAGACCGCATACAACTTTAATCTCTTAAACGAGGAAGGCAAACCGGTTCAGCTTTCCCAATACAGAGGTAAATGGGTGGTGCTTTACTTTTACCCAAAGGCGGACACTCCCGGATGCACCGCGCAGGGCAAAGAGTATTCAAGGCTTTATGATAAGTTCCTTTCCAACAATGCGGTGGTATTCGGCGTAAGCACCGACGATGTGCCCGCTATAAAAAGGTTCAAAGAAAAATACAACTTTAGACATAGCTTACTTTCGGACCCAAAAGGCGAAGTGGCCAAAGCTTACGGAGTTAAGCTGTTTTTTGGTATGTGCTCGAGGGACACGGTTTTAATAAACCCAGAGGGAAAGGTGGAGAAAATCTACAGGGGCGTGGACCCAAAGGGAGACCCCAACCAAGTGCTCAGCTACATTACATCAAAGGCTAAAAACTATTGAACGCTTGCAAACCTTGAAAAATGGTGTTAAATTAGTACGCATGAGGGGAGTAAGCTTAAAGATTTTCAGCGTGCTACTTATCCTTACCGAGGAAAAGGTTAAGGTAAAGAAGGTGCAGTCTGACTATCTACAACAATGAGGATATATCTCAACGGAGAAGAGTTGGAAGTTCCTGAAGGCACTACGATTTCTGAGCTTATCAAAAGTTTAAACATTCAAGTGAGGGAAGTGGGCTTTGCAGTGGCGGTCAACGAGGAAGTGGTGCCAAAATCTAAGTATGAAAGCTACAAACTATCGGAGGGGGACAGAGTGGAAATTGTGCATCTGGTGGGTGGTGGCTGATCACATGTGAGGACCCGCTAGATACCTCCTCCTGCTTTCCACAGAAAAGAAGGCGATAAGCACGAGCACAAATATAACAAAAGCCCTTGCAATGAGAACGCCGGGTTCCGTTTGGGATAGGACCTGCGGCAGCTTGGTAACGCCCCAGAAATACAGAAGGATAACCAAAAATGCCGGTGAGACAACCGCAAAGAAATAGACCAATGCCTTTGGAATTTTTATAAAGCTGTTGGTGTTTAGCTCCCTGTG
>DAIRFT010000037.1:0-6317 GCA_036794885.1 Thermocrinis sp.
AGGCTTTTTCTTAAGAGATTTCCAACTTCTCTGAATTTTTCACCCGACGTATTATAAATACTGTTATAAAGTTCTATCAAAGCGCTGTCCTCAAACTTTTGCCCGCTTACAACAAGATTACAAAATATGTAAAACCATCTTTCATATTCTTTGGGTGTGGGTAGTATATGATTTCTCAGCAAGAATTTTATTTCCTCTCTAACTATATCCGCCAAAAGCTTTTTCTCCGATTTGCTAAGGGGCTCTCCTCTACTTAGCTTTTCGTAAATAGGACAGGTTTTTATGTCAAACATTCAAACTCTCCCTACTCTATAATTATACGATATGAGGCTGGAAAAAGAAATTTCGCTTTCTAAATATACTACCATAGGGATCGGGGGGGTAGCAAAGTACATGGCTTTTCCAGAAAACACAAAGCAGGTAAAGGAATGCCTCAGAATAGCCCAGTGGGAGTGTATTCCTCTTTTTGTTTTGGGTAGGGGTGCAAACACCATCTTTGGAGATTTTGAAGGTATAGTGATCAATACAAAGATGTTGAGAGATTTGAAAATAAGGAAGCAAGATGGAGGTTTGGAGATCGTAGCCCAGGCAGGCGTTCCTTTAAACACTTTGGTGGAGCTCGGGGTCAGGGAAAACTTGGAGGGTATTTACAGACTGGTGGGCTTTCCTGCCACCGTAGGCGGAGCTATAGCCATGAACGCAGGAGCCTTTGGTTATGAAATTTCCCAGCATTTAAAAGCGGTGAAATTTCTCTCATATGAAGGGGAGGAAATTCTTTTAAAAAGGGAAGATCTTAGCTTTTCCTACAGAAGCTCTCCTTTCCCTTCCATGGGTATAATCTTGGAGGCGATCTTTTTCTTTCCCAAACTGAATTACGGTGTTTATGAAGAGTATGAGAGGATAAAAAGAAAAAGGAAAGAAAGTCAGCCCATTCAAATGCCCACTGCGGGTTCTACCTTTAAAAATCCACCCACTGACAGTGCGGGACGGCTTTTGGAAAAGGTGGGAATGAAGGGCTACAGGGTTGGGCAAGTTGCCTTTTCGGAAAAGCATGCAAACTTTTTAATAAACTTGGGTGGAGCGGTCTTTGAGGATGTTGTTAAAATTATCAATCACGCAAAGAAAAGGGTTTTTGAAGAGTTTGGCATTGAGCTTGAAGAGGAGGTGAGGCTAATTGAAAGTAGTAGTGCTTATGGGTGGAAGGTCAGCGGAGCGTGAAATATCTCTGAGAACTGGTGAAGCTATCTTAAAAGCCCTAAAAGAGCTAGGGTGTGAGGCTATAGCCTTAGATTTAGAGGAAAACCTCTGCGAAAGGTTGAGAGAGACAAAGCCCGACAAGGTTTTTATAGCATTGCACGGTCCTTACGGGGAGGATGGAAGGGTACAAGGACTTTTGGACATTCTGGGCATTCCTTATGTGGGTTCTGGTGTGCTGGGTAGCGCCTTAGCTATGGACAAGGACTTTACAAAGAAAATTCTCAGGTTTCATCAAATTCCCACACCCGATTGGATAGCGGTAAGGAGAGGAGAAGAGGTATCTTGGGACCGCTTTCCTGCGGTGGTCAAACCCGCCGACCAAGGCTCAAGCGTTGGATTGTTTGTGGTAAATGATAAAAAAGAGTTAGAAACTGCCATAGAAAAGCTATGGAGCATAACTCAAAAGGTTCTGGTGGAGGAGTTCATAAAGGGTAGAGATATCACCGTAGCCATTTTAAAGGAAGAAGCTTTACCTCCCATAGAGATAAAGCCCAAAAAGGGTGTGTATGACTATGAAAGCAAGTACACAAAGGGAATGAGTCAGTATGAGTTCTTGGAAGACGAAACACTGGCAAGAGAACTGCAAGAGTTAGCACTACGTTCCCATAGGGCGCTGGAGCTTAAGGACCTATCCCGGGTTGATTTTAGGGTGTCCGATGAAGGCAAGCCCTTTGTCTTAGAGGCCAACACTATACCAGGTATGACAGAGCTTAGCCTTTTTCCTATGGCTTGCAGAAAAAAAGGTATTGACTTTAACAGAATGATATCTATGTTAATATCTTAATTTGTGGCTATGAAAAAAGAGGGGAAAAGAAGGTGGGTAGCAGTCCTTGAGATCACATTAGCTTTAGTGTGGTTAATTGCTATGGCACTTGCTGGTTTTTTCTTTCCTGGCTTTTTGACCTTCCTCCCGGTTTTTAAAATAAAGGAAATTCAGATATACGGCACTAACAGCATCCCTCCTTCTGCCATTTCCTCAAGTGTTTATCAGGTCTCAAAAAACAACTGGCTCTTTTTGGATTCCAAGAGGCTTTTGGCAAAAGCCAACGAATTAACAAATAATTCTCTAAAGGATATAAAAATAGAGAGAATGCCCTCTTTGGATGGTGCCCGTGTGAATGTTTATGTTCAGGAGAGGGTTCCCATAGCCTATGTGGTGCATGACAACATCCTTATGATGATAGACGGGCAGGGAGAGCTTTTTTATAACCCAGCTATTGAAAACAAATTACCTACCATATACACATTTTCTTTTGACTACATAAAGAAACATCACACTAATTTAAACAATTTAGTGGGTTCCATTAAGGACATGGGTTTTAGCATTAATGAAGTATATGTCACCGATAGAAATACTATTATTTATATATCAGGCGGGAGAGTGGTCCTACCCCCACTTAGCCAGATATCTCCATTGGTTTTTGATAAGATGAAAAGGATTTATAATAAAATTGGGATGGGGAAAATGGAGGTTCTTATAACTTCTGGAAATATAGCGGTGATAAAGGAGGAGAAATAAAGGAATGAAGGTTGTAGCTTCCTTAGACCTTGGCACCAGTAAAACCGTGGTCCTCCTTGCGGAGATAGACAGCTACGGAGATATGCACATTATAGGTGTAGGAGAGGTGCCAAGTAAGGGTATAGAAAAGGGGCAAATAACACGGTTGGACCTGGCGGTTGCCTCTATACTAAAGGCTATGAAAGAAGCCCAGGAGATGGCTGGTGTCAAGTTAGCCTCCGTAAATCTTGGAATATCCTCCCCTGTTCTAAAAAGTCAAAACGAAAGGGATACAATAAATGTATCGCCACAGTCGGTAGAAATAGAAGAAAGTCAAATAGAAAGGCTGTTAGAAAGGGCTACCACAAGGGCAAAGGAAGAAGGCTATGAGATAGTAAGCGCCATTCCAAGAAAGTTCATATTGGACGACCAGGAGGGAGTTCTAAATCCCGTAGGGCTTTTAGGCTCAAAGCTGACTGCAGAGGTGCACCTTATAAAGGTAGGCACAATCCTTTTAAAAAACATTGAAAAAGCTGTCCTTTCCAGTGGTTTGACCATAGAGGGTAGATATCCTTCCATCCTTGCCAGTGCGGAGGCAGTTTTATCACAGGAAGAAAAGGAAGAGGGTGTGTTGCTCTTGGACATAGGGGCAGGACTTACGGACTTTATACTGTTTGTGGAAGGTTCCCCTGTGCTGACTGGCACAGTGCCTATGGGTGGGAACAGCATAACAAAAGACATAGCCCACTTTATGAAAATAAGCATAGAACAAGCGGAGAGGATAAAAATAGAACACGGCTTTGCCTTGGCAGACATGGTTAATGAATCGGAGAGAATAAAGGTAAAACCAAGGGGAGAGGATAAGGAAACTATGGTGGGGAAGAGGGAAGTTTCTGAAGTTATACAGATAAGATTGGAAGAAATAGCGGACAAAGTTCTTGAACAGATAAACAATCAGGGAATAAATTTGTCCGCCATAAACGCAGGGATTGTTTTAACTGGCGGTTCCTCAAAGCTTGCGGGCATAAAAGAGTTTTTTGAAAGATACACGGACCTACCCGTCAGTCTGGGCAGTCCAACGGGTGTTATAGGCTTGAGGGAAAAGGTTCAGGACCCTGCCTACGCCACTGCAGTAGGCTTGCTCAAGCTAAAGCCCCAATTTGTGCAGGGTTATTCTCTCAACAAGAACACAGAAAGTTTGGGTGGGGAGGGTAAAGTTAAGCTTGGCTCTCTACTAGAAAAAATAAAATTTTTCTTTAAGGAGGTGTTGTGATGGAAGTAGTAAATCCAACAAGGATAAAGGTTTTTGGGATAGGGGGCGGTGGATCCAACGCGGTAAATAGAATGTACTTGGATGGTATTGAAGGTGTGGAACTTTTTGTGGTCAATACGGACATACAGCATCTTACTTCCCTCTCTGTGCCCAACAAAATACAGATAGGAGAAAAGGTCACTCGGGGGTTGGGTGCGGGGGCAAGACCTGAGGTAGGAGAGCAAGCAGCTTTGGAGGATCTTGACAAGATAAAGGATGTGCTAAGAAACACGGACATGCTCTTTTTGGCGGCGGGCTTGGGTGGTGGGACTGGAACGGGCGCCGCGCCAGTGATCGCAGAAACAGCCAAGGAAATGGGTATTCTCACCGTGGCAGTGGTTACAAAGCCCTTTAACTTTGAGGGACAAAGACGCATGCAAGTCGCCCTGGAGGGTTTAGAAAAGCTGAAAGAGGTAGTTGACACCTACATAGTCATAAATAACCAAAAATTGGTGGAGGTGGCAGAAAAGAACTTTAGCATAAAGGATGCTTTTAAGATGGTTGATGATGTGCTTTCTAAGGCAGTTAGGGGTATAACCAGCATAGTGGTAACACCAGCTTTGATAAATGTGGATTTTGCGGATGTGCGCACTGTGATGGAGAGAGGAGGACTAGCCCTCATAGGTATGGGTGAGGGAAGGAAAGATCTTGCTATAGAACAGGCTATTGCCAGCCCACTTTTAGAAGGGAACACCGTCGCGGGGGCAAGAAGGCTGTTGGTGACCCTTTGGGTAAGCGAGGATGTGCCTTTCAAAGATGTGGAGGAGACCATAGGCAGAATAAGGGAATCCGCCCACGACGACGCACTGATCATATTTGGCGCTATATTGGAAGAGAATAAAGAAAACTTTATGCGTGTGGCGGTTGTGGCTACTGATTTTGAAAACGCAGTCCAGCAAGCGCAGCTTCGCGTTGTTAAGAAGGAACAAAAGCCCCTCCAAAAGGTAGTTCCCGAGCCTACAGTGGAGCCCGTCCAACCCGACATAGAAGAGTTGCCCGCTTATCTTCGTAGAAAAAAAAGAATTTAAGATAGCTTAGTTTTTAAAAGAATCAAAGTTATATGATGGATGAGCAAAATCAAACCTATGGTGTAGTATAGCTTGGTATGTTTGTTTATCCATCGGAGTATGATTTGAAAAAGTAAAAAGGCAAATAGAATAGCAAAACCCACATTCATCACTTGCAAAAGGTAGGCTTCTCTCTTTTTTTTCTCAGGAGCAAAGAGCTTCGATATGGTTAATTTGTAAGTCTTAAACTTGGTCAGATAGTATTTATCGTCCCTCTTAACAACCAGAGAACCGTCCCTTAAAATCAGTTCATCCCCTTTGAACTGAGCCTGTCCTGCGCTTATTGAAAAGTCATCCATCTTGAGAAAAACACCCTTTAAAAGGTCTCCTTCTCTCCTTTCAATTCTTATAGTTATTCCGCCAAAGGTGTAAAAGCTCTTCTCAGGTATTGTTTTCACAACCTCCGTGTAATACTTATAAACAAAAAGCTTTCTCATGTAAGATACGTCCTCTTGCCTTATGAAGTAGCCTACAAGCAAAGCAGAAAACAGCAAAGGAGAAGACACCCAAAAAATCTTAAAAAATAAAACCTTTGGGTCTATACCAAAGGAAGCCAAAACACTTAATTTTTTAGACTCTTTTAGTTCAAAAATTAGCCAACTGGAGGAAACAAAAAAGGAGGATGGTAAAAAGTAGCTAACAAAATACAAAAACCAAAGGCTGAAAAAGGCGAAGGATTCTATGAAGGGAGTTTTGAAAAGAACTTGGTCTAACTGAACAAGCTGAACGAATAAAAAGAGAAAAGACAAAACTATGCTTATTAAAAGGGATAACTTTACCACCTTCCAGCTTAGAAAGCTGTATAGCATCAGGGCTTTAATTTTCCCTTTAGTCTCTCTTTTTGCCCCGGCTCGCCCCTTTTGCCCTCCTCCAAAAGTTGCCAGGACTTTCTGTAAGCGTCAAGGGCTTGGTCTTTTTTGTTTAACTTCATCAGAACATCCCCTATGTGTTCCCATATTACGGGGTCTTCCTTTTCTTTTTCAAGGGCTTTTAGCAAAAGCTCGTATGCCCTCTGGTATTCTCCCTTATAGTAAAGCACCCATGCGTAGCTGTCAATGTATGCAGGATTTTCTGGGTCCTTGCTAAGTGCCTTTAGTATGAGCTCTTCTGCCTCTGATAGCCTTGCATCCTCATACCACAAAAGGAGGGAGTACCCAAGATGGTTAAAAAGTTCAGGGTCGTC
>DAIRFT010000038.1:0-2724 GCA_036794885.1 Thermocrinis sp.
AGTTTAAGTCAGATATTTCTCTATCTCCTGCTTTATGGAAGGGTCTATGCCCAGCTTCTTAAGGTGCCCCTCCTCCGCCTTTAAAAGCTCATACAAGTTCTCAAAGTTGTTGTAGATGATCCTCTTTTTGACCTCTCCTATGCCCTTTATTCGGTCAAGGATGTCCTTTAACCCCTCCTTTAGCCTGAGCTTTCTGTTGTAAGAGAGGGCAAAGCGATGGGCTTCGTCCCTAATCTGTCCGAAGATCCTATAAAGGATAGGATGTTCCTTTAGCCTTACCCTCTGTCCCCATTCGGTTAGCAAAATTTCCTCCTCCTTGGCAAGGGAGAGCACCTTGATGGGCAAGCCAAACCTGTCCCTTACCCTTATGGCTACGCTCAGCTGTCCCAGTCCTCCGTCAATGAGCCACAGGTCTGGCATGGTCTCCTCCCCTTCCTTAAGCCTTTTTGCCCTCCTGCTCAGCACCTCCTCCAAGGAGGAATAATCATCTATCTGACCTACCGTCTTTACCCGATACCTTCTGTATCTTTTTTTGTTCATAGTTCCCTCCTCCCAAACCACGCAGGATGCAACCGTATAGTCCCCATAAAAGTGAGAAACATCGAAGCCCTCTATGATCCTCGGTGGATGGAGTTTTAGCACCTTCAAAAACTCCTCCCGCCAAAGTTCTGGTGGCATGTAGTGGTGGAGGTTTTCCTTAACAAGCCCTTCCAAGCTCTGGTCTATCTTTTGAACGATCTCAACCTTCCCTCTTTCCAAGAGCCACCTTTTGACTTCTTCCGAAAGCTCAAAGTTCAAAAGCAAAACCTCTGGCAACGGATTGGAGTAGTAAAAGCCTATGAGGGTCTCTTCAAGCTCCTCCTCCGTCTCCAAAAGGAAAACCTCTTTATCCACCAGTTTGGAGGACCTTATCAAAAAGACTCCCAAGAGCCTGCCTATTCTGTAAAACAGGTCTGCCCTCTGATAGGGTAGCCCGCTCACGCCCTGACCCAAGGATAGCTTTTCCAGGGCTTTTATTTGGTCCCTGAGGAGGGCACATTTTTCAAACTCAAGCCTTTCCATATGCTCTTCCAACCTTTGGTATAGCTCCGGTAGAACCTCGGAGACCTCCCCCGAGAGCATGGATTGGGCAGATTTTACCGCCAAGGAATAATCCTCTTTGCTAATCAGACCCGCACAGGGACCACTGCATAGCCCCAAGTGATAATCCATGCATGGGCTGGCTCTAGTAGGCATTGGGTCGCAGGTGCGAAGTTTAAACAGCTTGTGGATGAGCCTTTTTACCCTGTAAGCCCTCTTGGCGGTAAAGAAGGGACCAAAGGGCTTTCCCTCATGTTCGGGTCCTCTAACTACCCTTAGGGTTGGAAACTCATCCTCCGTTAGCAAGAGGACAGGATAGCCCCCACCGTGCTTGTGCAGGACATTGTATTTGGGTTTATGAAGTTGTATCAGGTCCACCTCCAACACCAGGGCTTCGTATTCGTTGCGGGTCAAGATCCAATCTATGCGGTCTGAACCATTAACTATGGCATGCTCCTTTCTGTTCTCTTGGGCTTGCTTGTAATGTTGCAATAGCCTCTCCCTTATGTTCTTGGCTTTTCCCACATAGAGGACCTTATTGCCCTTCTTGAAGAGATAAACTCCACACTGGGTGGGTGCGGACTTTATAAGTTCAAGCATAAATGTATAAGATAAACTGATTTACCTTAAGGGTGAGAAATTCAGAAAGGCTGGAAAAACACTCTGAGAGAGCCCTTAGTGGGCAAAGGTTTATAATATCCTCTTTACCCTCTTGATGTGGTATAATTAAACTTCTTAAAATCCCTTTGGAGAGGTAAAAGGATGAAGACTTACAGGGTAAGACCCGAGGATGTGGTCAGAAGCTGGTGGGTTATAGATGCAGAGGGCAAAGTTCTTGGAAGGCTTGCCAGCGAGGTGGCAAAGCTTTTGATGGGCAAGCACAAGGTCTATTATCAGCAGGATGTTGATTGCGGAGATTTTGTGGTGATAATAAACGCAGAGAAGGTGAGGGTTACGGGCAACAGGCTAGAAGAGAAGATCTATAATTTCCACACCAACTATCCCGGCGGACACAAAGAGAGGACCCTCCGGTGGATATTGGAGAACAAGCCAGAGGAAGTGATAAGGCTTGCGGTTAAGCGTATGCTTCCTAAAAACAAATTGGGGCACAGAATGCTAAAAAGACTTAAGATAGTGGTAGGACCGAACCATCCCTATCAAGCCCAAAAGCCACAACCCTTGGAGGTTAAAGCATGATCAGGCAGTTAAAGGACTTTAAGATAGGTTTTGACAATGCCTTTTATGGCACTGGCAGGAGAAAGGAGAGCATAGCCCGGGTCTGGTTGGTCAAAGATACAAACAAACAAGTGGTTAAGTCAAAGGACAGTGGCAAAGAGTTTGAACTTAAGGACTATCTTCAGAGGGAGACCCTTTATAGAAAGGTAATGTTCCCTCTAAAGCTCACTGGTTTAGAGGGTAAGTTTGGCATATACGCCACCGTTGAGGGGGGAGGCATCTCCGGGCAAGCGGAAGCCATAATGTACGGAGTTGCCAAAGCCCTTCTGAAATATAACCCAGAGCTCAGGCAAACGCTAAAGAAGGCGGGTCTGTTGACACAGGACGCAAGGGAGAAGGAACGCAAGAAGTATGGTTTGATGAAGGCAAGGAAAGCCTACAGGTGGAGCAAGAGATAATCAAAGTTGC
>DAIRFT010000038.1:2824-6176 GCA_036794885.1 Thermocrinis sp.
ACTTTTGGAAGAGGGTAAAAAGGTAATAGACCTCTCCGGTGCCTACAGGTTAAAGGATCCCTCCCTTTATCCTTATTATTATTCCTTTGAGCACAAACATCCAGAGCTTTTGGAAAAGGCAGTCTATGGTCTGCCGGAGATATACAGGGAGAAGATAAAAGGCACAAGCTTGATCGCTAACCCAGGATGTTATCCTACCTCCGTGCTTTTGGCAATCTATCCAATTCTAAAGGAAGGTATAAAGATAGAAAAAATGGTCATCACTTCCCTTTCTGGTGTGTCTGGTGCGGGAAGAAAACCCGTACAGCATTTTCATTTTCCTGAGATGTTTGGAGACTTTTTTGCTTACTCTTTGGAAAAACACAGGCATGTGCCAGAGATGGAGGGGGTTATCAAAGACCTTTGCGGAATAGATGTACCGTTGAGGTTTTCACCGATAGTTGTGCCTACTTCAAGGGGAATGCTATCAAGTATAAGTGTATTCTGCGAGAAGATAGAGCCAAGGGAACTTTATATGGAAACCTACAAAAAGGAACCCTTTGTGAAGGTTGCCTCCGAGCCACCTCATACAAGGTGGGTGGTTGGGACTAATCTCTGCTTTGTCTATCCCATGTGGGAACACCGAGTGGGTTGTTTGCAAGTAGTGTCTGTTATTGATAATTTGGGCAAAGGTGCCTCCTCTCAGGCAATCCAGAACTTTAACTTAATGATGGGCTTTGAAGAGACGATGGGCTTGGACCATAGCCCAAACTTTCCTTGATTAGCCCGTAAGATTAACTCTGATAATCTCAAAGAGAGTGAGAAGTGCGTTTTTGACGCTTTCTTTGTCTATAGCGGAGACTGGAATAACAGGAATACCCTCCTCCTCATCTATATCAAGGGCTATTCGGACATCCTCAGGGCTCCAAGCGTTGGGCAGGTCTTGCTTGTTCGCACCAACCACAATGGGAACGGGGAACCTTGATTGAAAGAAGTTTATAATCTTTCTTGCCTCGTGGAAGGTTGTTGGGTCCGTGCTATCCACCAGTATGATAATTCCCAAAGCTCCCTCTCCCAAGATTTCCCACATGAAATCAAAACGAAACTGTCCGGGGGTGCCAAAGATATACAGTTCGTGCTCATCATCTATGCGAACCTTTCCAAAGTCCATTGCGACGGTTGTATAATCCTTCACCTGCTTTTCGCCTGAATGCTGGATTCTTTTCTCAGTTTTAATAGTTTTAATCTCACTAACTGTGTTTATGAACTGAGTTTTTCCTGCTGCGAAAGGTCCAGCTATAACAACTTTGATCTTCTTTATCTGCCTCATAGCGACTTTATCCTTTCTATTATTTTTGCAAGAAGTTCAAGGGTTATGGGTGCTTGTTTTTGTTTAACTTCCTTCTTCTTACGCCTAATCAAACCCAGGGCTAAAAGGGCATACAATGTTCTATCTACAAACAAACTGTCTTGATTGGCTATTTGTCTTATCTGGAGGACTGTCCTTTCGCCATCAATCAAGGAAAGAATATGCCCTTCCATTTGGTTTAGTTTTGCCTTCTGTAAGACTTCTTCCTTGTCGGGCACCCTTTCAAAAAGTAGCAATTCGTCGGATATCTTCCTTTCAACCTCCTCTGGAGTTAAATTACGCGATGCAAGAACTATAAGTTCCTCCATTGGATACACCGCCGGATATTCCCCTCCGTATTTTATGAACCCCGGCGTAAAGGAAAAAATGCCTTCCTTCATGTTGAGTCGTGAAATTAGGAAGCGCTCTATTGTTTTTGGTAAGCTTTCAGCGTTCATGCGCAATTTGCTAAGCAAAAGGTCAAAATCCTTATCTGCGTAAACCCTATAAACCTTATCTATGGGTCTTGCAAAAATTATCTCTCCCTCTTTCACATAATAGGCACAGGTTAGGTCTTTCCACTCCACAAAGAGGATCCCGCTTTTCCGATCCCTTCCAATTACCTGAAAAATATCTGCAAAGTTAAAGCTTCTTAGGTCCCCCGTCAGAGCCATAATAATTTTTCAAAAGAATACCCTAAGCCTTTCTTGAGCCTTTTTGATCTCCATAAGAAGAAGACCCAGCTTGGCATTGTTGTCTGCCAGGACCACCATCACCGCATCAGTTCCCACACCAGTCAGTATAACATAGCCGTCGCGACCCTTTATGGTGATCTGCTCTAAGGTCCCCTTAGCCAGCTCCTCAGACACCCTTTCACCCAGGGATAAAATGGCAGCGCTCATGGCTGCTATTCTGTCTTCCTCCATACCGGTCTTAAGCACGGAGGATATAGGCAGGCCGTCTGCGGACACCAAAGATGCCCCCTCAAGCCCTGTGTTTTTAATCAATTCCTGAAGGATCTGTGAATACCTATCCATATTTCCCTCCTTATTTGTAAAATAGTGTATCATAGGCTAGCCCGGTTAGTATAGAAAATATAAGCCATCCTGCAGAGTATGCAAAAACCACCTTTTTGGGAAGAAATGAAAAAAGGGCAAAGATGGTGGGCAGACAAACACCGCTACTACCAAGCATAAAGGTGATCGCCTGACCAGTGGTAAAACCCACATCCACCATTGCCCTTCCTAAAACCACATCCTCACCAGAGCACACATATATAGGCACCGCCACCAAAGAGATCAGAGGATAAGCCAAGGGCGTCTTGGAAAGGCTGGCAGTGAGCCACGCAGGAGTAAAGGTTTTTATCAGAGACGCTATTGCAATGCCAATGAGTAAATACTTTACCACCGGCAACTGCTCCCTTAAACCCTCCAAAAAGGCGGCCCTTTTGGAAGAGTCCTCCTTCCTTTTCATCTGAAGGGTAGGCGGTTTTTTAAAAAAGTATCCAACCGCAAGGGCTACCAGCAACGCGTAAGCCAAAGAACCCAAAAACCTATATATGGATACATCTAACCCAAAGAGTCCATAGGTCAACAGCAGGATCACAGGGGACAGGGTGGGTGCAGTTATCAAGAAGGCCAAAACAGGACCATAGCCTTTAGAGTAGCTGTTTATAAAGTTAGCAAAGGGTAGCATGGAGCAGGAACACATGGGTGCAACTGCACCCAAAAGGGCTGTAAATATAGGCGCGGAATGCTTTTTGGAGAGGAACTTTAGGAAAAGAGAGGGTTTAACCATTGCCTTTAGGAACGCACTAACAAACATGGCTAGCACAAAAAAGGGAACTATTTCCACAAGATAGGAATAAAAGTTCTTAAAAAATTCCATAGTCCTAAATATTAATTTACCGCCTCAGGGAGTTTATGACCACGCTCAAGGAAGAAAGAGCCATAAGCAATCCAGCAAACTCCGGCTTTATAAACAGGTGAGGATAAAAAACTCCGCCCGCAATGGGTATAGCCAAAA
>DAIRFT010000039.1:0-6105 GCA_036794885.1 Thermocrinis sp.
ATCATAATGGACCCCAACGCGGTGCTCGGTCCCGTAGACCCACAACTGCAGGGCATACCCGCTGCTTCCATACTAAAGGTTTTGGAGAAAAAGGAGCTAAAAGACATAGAAGACCAGACTTTGATAATGGCAGATGTAGCCCAAAAGGGAATAGATCAGATGGTGAATTATGTGGGTTGGCTTTTGATGGAAAATGGTATGGAGGAGGAAAAGGCTAAGGCTATAGCCCAAGAGCTCGCCACTGGCAAATACACCCACGATTTTCCTTTGGGAATTGATAAACTGAAAGAACTTGGCTTGAATGTATCCACCGAAGTGCCAGAGGAGGTTTATCAAGTGATGGAGCTTTACCCTCAGCCTATGGGTGCTCAGGTACCTTCCGTGCAGTATATACCCGTGCCCTACAAAACGGAAAAGAAGTTATAATTTTATCCCGTGTTATGATATAGTCTATTATCTGCCATATTTACCATCTAACCTCACTATATCGTCCTCTCCTATATACTCGCTGTTTTGAATTTCTATTATCTCAAGAGGGATTTCACCTGGGTTTTCAAGCCTGTGGGGAGTTGATTTGGGTACATAAACGGATTCGTTTTCGTGAATATACATCACCTTATTCCCAATTGCTACCTTGGTGGTTCCTTTTACCACTATCCAATGCTTGTTCTGATGATGATGTATTTGAAGGTCTATACTTGCACCTGGCTTAACAACTATCCTCTTTATCTTGTATCCCGGACGTTCTTCAAGCACAGTATACTCACCCCAAGGGCGATAAACCGTTCTATGTTCTATAGCCTCAACTCGGTTTTTTGCTTTAAGTTCCTCCAATATATGCTTAACCTTTTGTGCTGAGCCCCTTTTCGCAATAAGAATGGCATCATCTGTTTCTACTATGATAAGGTCTTTCAAATCAACCGTTGCTATAAGCCTTTTATTCCCTATTACCAAACAACTTTCTGTATCCTTCGCTAAAACATCTCCAAGAATAACGTTTGACTTTTCATCTTTGTCTAAAGCATCATAAAGGCTATCCCAAGAACCTATGTCACTCCAATAAATGTCCATCGGAATGGCAACAACTTTTTTTGACTTTTCCATAACTGCGTAATCTATTGAAATATCCGGCATCTTTGGGAAGTTTGCTATCATGTCATCTAAAGGCTGATCAAAAAGTTGATAGATTTCTGGGGCACATAGCCTTAGTTCTTCTATCATGGTTTCGATGGTAAAGACAAACATTCCAGAATTCCAAAAATAGTTTCCTTCGCTTAAGAATCTTTTTGCGGTTTCAAGGTTTGGTTTTTCAGTGAACCTTTCAACAAGATAATAGCCTCCCAGATCTTTACCAGTGATTTCAATATAGCCATAGCCTGTTTCTGGATACAGTGGCTTAATCCCAAAAGCTACAATGTAGCCTTGCTTTGCTACCTTTTCAGCTAACTTCACATATTCACCAAATTTTTCTACAGGCTTTATAATATGGTCCGAAGGGCAAACGAATAAAACTTCCTCGGGAGAAATCCCAAGCTTTTCTAAACAGTATTTCATTCCAAGGGCAATGGCAGGGGCGGTATTTCTCCTTGTTGGCTCAAGTAAAATGTTATCAGCAAGGTCTTTAGAAACTTCATTAACATCCGAAAGAACAAGAAATCTATACTGTTCGTTGGTAAGCAATAGAATATCCTTGGGAGAAGCTATCTTTAAAATCCTCTCCAGTGTTTGCTGAAGTAAAGACTTTTTACCACCTAATTTTAAAAACTGTTTGGGATAAGCTTCTCTTGAGGCTGGCCAAAGCCTTATCCCAGAGCCACCGGCGAGAATTAGGGCTTTCATAAGCTTTATTATACTCCGGTCCAGTTCTGCAAATTGGACAAAGGAGATTAGGACTCACTGGTTTACTCCTTAAAAGTTAGCTATCAGTTTAAGAATCCAGAAAAGCTGGGAATCTCTAAAGAAAAGAGTTTTGGCAAGGATGGGGCTTGTTATAGCTTTTTCAAAAAGCCTCAAATATTGTAGTATTTTCTTACCCGAGGTCTATACTAGGGTTAAATTTCACTTCGATCCTTACTTGGAAAACACATTGAACCTCTTGCCCTCGTAGGTCAAAGAGTAGCCCTCCAAAATTCCCATTCTTGCCTGGGGAAAGCGTGAAGAGACAGTGTCCAATGCATTCTCTTTGTCAATCACTACACAATCTACAAAAGCTTTGGGATAAGAAAGGACAGTAAAGTACTCATACATGTATGGAAGGTAAAAAGCTTTGGGGTTCCCAAAGAATACAACCACGGGGAAACCTTCCGCATCATCAATGAGAGTTTTTCTACACCCTTGACTTTTGAGTACCTCCGCTACCCTTTGATACTCGTCTATCACATTGATAGTTTCTCCCTTGATGAAGAATTTAACAAAACTTTTTTCGTTCTCCTCTTTAGAATACAACGGCATAAGCCAACTGGAGGCAAGGGAAAGGAGAAAAGAGAATACAAGCAACTTCCCAGCCCTGATGCCAAAGCTTGCCTGAAAACTCAAAGCAAAAAGAACAAAAATAATAGTATAGTAGTAGGAGGGAAAGAAAGTGGAAAAATATACGGAGAAAAACAGCAAAAGTATAGGAGAAATATAAAGAAGATAAACGGGCATTAAGTAGAGAGGTCTGTATCTCCTCATATTAAAAAGCACGATGAAATAGGGGAGTATTATAGGAAGGTAAGCCAGCAAGCTAAAGATTGCATATTCCAGAGATCGCCAAAAACTTCCTTTAATCAGAAACAGCGAAGGGTCCAAAGGCTCGCTTTTAAAGAAAGAGTAAGGACTTTTTATGAAGTTGAAAGGGTCTTCGGTAAATATCCAATTGAGATACAGCCAAGCAAAGACAAAAAACAGAACAGGGGATAGCTTAACTATCAACAGTGCCAGTCTGTAGTTTATGTGTTTTTCTTTTGTGCTGAGATATATCACCAAAGCTACAACGGGAATCAAAAACACACTTCTGAAGTCTAAGAAAAAACACAAACCAAAGAGGAGCCCACTTATAAAAAGATAGAGAGAATAACCTGTTTCCAAGTGGATTATAAGAGTGATAGTAGATAATGTAAGAAGAATATAGAAGGCTAAGACTTCAAACCTATAGACCGCAAGGAATAACACAAGAGGGTTCAAAAGGAGAAAGAGGAGAGTAAAGTAAGCGGGGCTTTGGCATCTCTTTAAAAGAAAGGAGAAAAAAACAGTAAGCAAGAAGGAAGAAGCTAAAGGAGAAACCATTTTATAATCTTCAATTATCAAAAAAGGCAAGAAGGCAAGGGGAGGATAGACAAAACCTATGTTTTCTAATCTTGGAGGCTCCCCAGCTTTTGCCAGAAGGGTCTTTTCTGCGTAAAAAAGGATGTTTAGATGACTGTATCCGTGCTGATAAAGGGTGTTGGAAATAAAAGAAGTTAGAGCAAAAAGTGTAAGAAATATAGCGTATAAAACTAAAAAAACTCTCATTGCGTAGCCTCTTGGATGGGTGGTTTGTATTTGGTAATTCCGTGCTGAGTTTTTTGCCAATAAAAGGGCTTGGTGAATAGCTCATACAGGGCTTTGTATGCAGCTATTGAGTGGAGCATCCAATAGATAGGGTTAAGCAGGGCATAAGGCAGAAGCTCGTAGTACTTCCTTCTGAAAACCGCAAGCATGTTTAGGTATATGCCTAAAAAGTTTCCAAACAGCAGGTTAAATAGGGATATATACAAAACTGCTGGTGGGAAAAACACATCTAAGGCTTTTGTTTGAGTAATAAGCCAGAATATGAATACTGCCCACATTATGGGATTTACCAAAAAGGCAAATGGTGTTCCGCCTATAAGAAGGTGGAAGGCTATAAAACCTCTCAAGCCCACGTTTTTATACAACTTTCTTGAGTTTCTTGCATGGACAAGCCAAGTTTGCATGTAGCCCTTTATCCATCTTGATCGCTGTCTTATCCAGTTTCCCACCTTTGCGTTAGCTTCTTCGTAGGTGGTGGAGTTTATCACGCCCACTTTGTAGCCTTTGCCGAAAGCCCTAACGCCCAAGTCTGCATCCTCCGTGGTATTGAATGGGTCCCAAGCTCCTACTTCTCTGAGCTTTTCCACATCAAAGTGATTGCTGGTCCCACCCAGTGGTATAGGAAGGTTTAAGTTGTATAACCCGGGTAGGAGGTAGTCAAACCAGTAGGAATACTCAAGGGTGAACATCTTTGTAAGGAAGTTTTCATCTTTGTTAAAGTAGTTGAGGGCCGCCTGAAAGCATATGTATTTACCACCACCCTTTTGGAAGGCTATTACCGACTTTTTTAGCTGGTCCGGTTCTGGTATATCCTCCGCGTCGTAAATGGTTAGATATTTGCCTCTGGCAAAGAATAGTCCATAATTGCAAGCTTTAGGTTTAGTTTTTGGTAGGCTGGTTGGCACTATTACAAATCTCCAGTTGGCTGGTGGCTTGTGGGCTTTTGCCGCCTCGTAGGTTTCCTTGTCATCTTCTTCCAAAAGTAGGATAACATCAAGCTTGTTTTGGGGATAATCTACTTTCTTTAAACTGTTTATTAGGATTCCTATCACCTCCGGCTCTTTATAAACAGGGACAAGCACCGTATAAACGGGAAGGTCCTTTTCATCTAGAGCCTTTACCTCTTCATCTGTTATAAACTGTTGCATTTCTGCCTTGGCACCCGCAAGGCTCAGGATCAGTTTAAAAAGTATTGACGCCACATAAAAAACCTGAACTATAAGGATCAAAAAGGTCAAGTAAGACACCGCATCATAATAGATCCACACAAGGGACAAATACAGTAGGATTCCCATAACAAAAACCTGACCTTTTGAAAACACAATGGACGCAGAATATTCGGGACTTGTGTAAAAGAGCCCATGCACCGCTCTATCTATAAACTTCTCCCTAAAATAGCTTTCAAGAAGCTTTATAAGGTCAAGGTCTGTTATAACTATGAACTTATATTTCATGTTGGGAAAGTGCTTTTCTAAAAATTCATAAAGCCTTTGACTCCTCGGGTAAGATGTTAATATAGTTATCTCCTCTTTATTTTGTTTTGCTGGAATTACTTCAAATTTTGCCAGTTCTTGCGGGTCAAACCTTGTTAAAAGCTCTGGGTCTATTAGTTTTTTTAAGGTTTCTATATCCTGGATAAACTCAAACCCAAAGTGTTCAGCAAGAGTTTTGAAAAGATCAATACGCCTTATGTAGCCCAAACTGGCAAGGATCCAACCTAATCTTCCGCCATATCTTTTTTGATACTCAAGGGCTTCTTCCAACTGCTCTCGAGTTATGAGCCCTTTGCTAAGGAGAAGCTCTCCTATTCTCACCTCATTCAGAAGCTCCACCATAGCGAAAGATTAAACCCTTTGCCTGCTCCCGTGTTTCTTCCAAAAAACACCTGCTGGTATGTGGCAACTAAAGAGACATTTCCCAGCATTATCCTTGGTCCTACATACACCTGTGCCAGTTTGTAATCGGGTTCCAACAGGACATTGTTTCCTATTTGCTTCCTTTTTCCATCTCCTAGGCCTATCTGAAGGTCTAAAGTTGTCAAAAACTGTATATTTTTGGTTAAGTTTATGCCAGCTGTTGCGTAGGACCTTATCTGAGAAGAGGGATAGCCAAAGTAATAGCGATATCCTACACCAGAGTCAAAAAAGCCAAACTCTCCAGACCTACCATACAAAAGCCCTCCCTCCACACCAAGCCTTCCGTAGCCAAGCCTCGGATTGTCCTTTATGGAGTATCCCGTTGGCACTATTGCATTTCCATAGGAGGAAAAGGAGTAATCTTTACCTTTTCTTATCTGTCTTATTAATCCAATTTCAAAGTCTCCAAAGCCTGAATTACTATTTGTCCCACACTTTAACTCATCATAGGGTAGTTTAAAGGTAATAGTAATCTTTTTTGTAAGTCCATACTCTCCGTATAGCTGAACTTCTCTCTTTTCAAAGGTGCAACCTATTGGCAATTTGTTTCCCTTTTTGTCATAAAAGTCATTAGCCCTATAGTAGTTAAAGGATGGAGATAGGAAAAACTGACCCTCCTCCTTTACCCATGCAGAAGCAAAAGACAACGCAGGCAAAA
>DAIRFT010000040.1:0-6101 GCA_036794885.1 Thermocrinis sp.
AATATAGTTAATTTGTATGCAGGTTTTTTAAGAATGTTGGTGCTTGAGTATGTTTTTAGGGAAAGAGAGCCAGACTTAGAGAGGGTGAAAAGCTTAGCCCAAGAGGGTGTGAAGGTGCTCTTTAGGGGGCTAAAAAATGCTTAGAATTTTTGTTTTTTTGATGGTTCTGATCCACCAATCCTGGGCAATAGGGCTGTCTGAGGTTATTCAAAGGGCTTTGGAGAAAAACCCTGAACTTTCAGCCCTAAGGCAAGAGCTACGGTCTGCCGACCTATCCCTCTCCGCAGAGAAACAGCTCTTTCTGCCCGAGTTCTTTTTTACATACCGCTACACCTACAACTTTGAAAAGCAAACCTTTAACATACCCATCTTTGGTGGGTTGCAGGTGGAAAGTGCCAAAAGGTCTTATCAGACCTTTCAAGCGGGGTTCAGATATACGGTCTTTGATGGGTTTGCCAGAAACTTTTCCGTTGCTTTGGCAAGTTCAAACCTAAAAAGCAAGGAATTTTTACTGAAAGAAAAGGTTGAAAGCCTGAGGTTTGATGTGATCTCCGCATACATGGATGTGCTCTCTGCAAAGGGGGTGGTCTCCGCCATAGAGAGCCAGAGGTCTGCGGTTTTGCTTCAGGTTCAGACCGCAGAAGCTTTCTATCAGAAAGGGCTCGTTGCCATAACGGATGTTTTGCAGGCAAAGGTGCGTCTGGCGGAGGTGGAAAGAGACCTAAGAAAGGCGCAGGGGGATTACAGGGTTGCCCTGGCAAACCTCTCCAGACTTTCTGGCATACCCGAGGAAGAACTTTTGAACTTGGAAGAGCCAGGGGCAGAGGTGGATGTTAAACCTCTGGAGTTTTACTTGCAAAGGGCAAAAGAAAGAAACATTCTCAAAGCCCAAAGGCAAGCCATAGAAGCCTTCAGGGCACAAAGGGGCATTGCCAAGAGCCAGTTTTTCCCAAAGCTCTTTGTGGAGGGAGTTTATACCTACTCAGACCAAAATCCCAGCGTAAGACCAAGGGGTGTATTTGGTGTTGTAAGTGGCGTTATCTTAAGCTTTCAGGGTATAAGACCATACTATCAGGAGCTCTCCTTTGGTGCTTTGGAACTGAAGGCACAAAAAGAGTACGAAGACCTCTTGGATAAGGTCCAGCTTGAGGTAAAGAGGGCTTACGAGGAGCTGTTAGTTGCCCAGGACAACCTAGAGGTTGCCCAGTCTGCCCTGGCTTTTGCGGAGAAGTTTTTTGAGCTTTCCAAAGAACAGTATGCCAACCAGATCATAAGCCAGAGGGAGCTCTTGGAAGCGGAAGCCAGCTTAACCAAGGCGAGGGTGGATAAGATCATAGCCTACTATCAACTTCTTAGGCAGTATTACAGGCTTTTAATAGCCTCCGGGCTTGAGGTAGAGCCATGAGAAAAACTGTGGGCGTAGCCCTTTTGGCGCTTATAAGTCTTCTTTTTGTTGCCTATGCGGTGCGGTGGGTCAAGCACAGGATGGATTATGCGGTTAGCGATGCGGTCTTTGTAAAGGCGGACCAGATGGCAACCTTAGCCTTTCAGGTCTCTGGCAGAGTTGTAAAAATAAACAAGGATCTGGGAGACTTTGTGAAGGCGGGCGAATTGCTGGCGGAAATTGAACCGGAGGATTACAAGCTTCAGGTGGAAGCCTTGGAGGAAAAGATAAAGTCCCTCAGAGCCCAAAGGTCTGCCCTGCAACTTGAGATAAGCAGGGTCTCAAAGGAACTGAGCTTGGGTGTGGAAAGCTCCTCTTTAGCTTTTGAAGAGCTTGCAAAAAGGGAAGAGACCCTTTTAAGTCAAAAAAGGGAGGTTGAAGCCCAGTTGGAGCTTTTGAAAAGGGACAGGGAGAGGTTCAAGGAGCTTTTGGACAAGGGTTTAATTCCTCAAAGAAAGTACGAAGAGATAGACACCAACTATAGGGTGATGCTTGAGAGGAAAAAAGCCTTAGAAAAGTCCATAGAGGAGCTTCAAACTGCCAAAAGAAGGGCTATGGTGGGCGTAAGCACCGCAAGGATATCTCTGGGAAGGGTGCAGGAGCTTCAAAAACAGTTGGAGGTTTTGGATGGGGAGCTTTCCGCTTTAGAAAGGCAGAGAGAGTTAGCCCAGAGAAACCTTGAATATACCAAACTTACTGCACCCTTTGATGGGGTTGTAGGCAAGAGGTTTATAGGCGTGGGGGATTTGGTAAGACCCGGTCAGCCCGCCTTTAGCGTTATGGACTTGGACAGCCTTTATGTGGAAGTGCTCTTAGAAGAGACAAAGTTAAAGGGTGTGCAAAAGGGGAACAAGGCTTATGTTAGGCTTGATGCCTACCCGGGCTTGGTCCTTGAGGGAGAGGTGGAGGAAATAAGCCCAGCCTCCGCTGCCACCTTTGCCTTGGCTCCAAGGGATGTTTCTGCGGGGGAATTTACCAAGGTGGTTCAGAGGATTCCCGTTAAGATCAAGCTAAAAACCGAGGACAAAAAACTCCTCCGGGTGGGCATGGGCGGAAGGGTGGAGATCAAGAGGCGATGACGGAGGAAAAGCCACTTCATGAGAGCCTAAGCACCGCCCAGCGGGTTTTTTTAACCTTTTCTTTGATGGTGGGGGTCTTTATGGCTATTTTGGACACCACCATCGTGGATATTGTAGTGCCAAAGCTTATGGCACCCTTATCCACAGACCTATATGGGGTGCAGTGGGTGATCACCTCATACATGACCGCTGCAGCCACTGCCATAATGCTGGTAGAGTGGTTGGAAACGAAGGTGGGGTTAAAGAGGGTATTTATCGCCGGGCTCTTTCTGTTTACCACCTCCTCCTTTTTTGCGGGCAATGCCCAGAACTTAGAGTGGATGATCACCGCGAGGGTGTTTCAAGGCTTTGGAGAGTCGCTAATAATTGTCAGTGCGGAAGCTATGCTCTTTTCTGCCTACGCACCGGAGAAGAGGGGGCTGGCAATGGGCATTTACGGCTTGGGTGTTAGCTTTGCACCCGCCCTGGGTCCTACCCTTGGTGGATGGATCGCAGAACACATAGACTGGCGGTGGGTCTTTTACATAAACATTCCCATAGGCATTCTCAACTTTTTGGGTGCCCTGTTTTTCCTGCCCGACTACAAGCCCAAGCATACCTTTAGGTTGAACTTTGTCTCTTTTTTCTTCCTCTCGTTGGCTACCGTTTCACTGCTTATAGTTCTCTCAAAGGGTCAGCAGTTGGGATGGTTCTCCTCCGAGCTCATCGGCTATCTTACCTTTCTTTCCGTGGGTTCCTTTCTTCTCTTTGCCCTTTCTGAGCTTTTATCAAAAAACAAACTGATAGATTACTCCATCTTTCGTATAAAAGAGTTTGTGGTAGCCTTTTGGGTTTATTGCTTTGTGCTTGGCTTTTCCATGTATCAAGTTTTTTATCTTCTGCCCTTATACTTTGAAAAGCTTAAGGGTCTTACCACCTTTCAGGCGGGACTGCACATACTTCCCTTAGCCTTAGCCATAGGTTTGTTTTCTCCCGTGGCAGGAATCATAAGCGATAAAAAGTCCAGCCTTTTACCCTTGGTTATCGCCTCTGCTTTATACCTATACTCGGTTTTCTTTATACTTTCGGACTTTAACTACTACACACCTGCCCTTAAGGCTGCTTTCCTTTTGGTGCCCTTGGGCATAGGCATGGGCTTTTTCTTTGCACCTATTACCAACCTGGCACTCAAGAATTTGGGCGATAAAACCACTCTGGGCGTTAGCCTTATGCATTACATAAGGTTTGTGGGTGGTTCCTTTGGCACCGCCTTGGCTACCAACGACCTTCAAAAGTTTATGGCGGAAAGCTACGACAGAACGGTGGAAATTCAAAACTACCAAAGTGCTTGGTCCTTTTTGGAGATCTTAACCGAGTGGGGAGGCTTAACAGAGGAGAAAGCAAAGTATTACCTTCAATCCATCCAAAGCCTTTATGCCCTCTCAGACAGCTTTGAAAGGACTTTTTTTAATGCGGGATACTGGGCTCTCTTGGGAGTTATTCCCATACTCTACCTTCTTTATCAATCCAAAAAGAGCCTAAAGCCTTTCATGGAGGAGAGGGCTTGATGGTATTCCCTCTGGGTTATTCTTCTGCTAAGTTCTGGATACTTCCAAGCCATGTAAGATGGATAATACTGGTCCATCACGTTCACAGCCATGTTTTTAGACAGAGAACCTAAAAACTCCGCCACCTTCTCGGTTCCCGCGAGCCCATTGGGGAGCACCAAGTGCCTTATGAGAAGTCCTCTGATGGCTATTCCTCTCTCGTCAAGGGTCAGGTCTCCCACCTGCCTGTGCATCTCTTTTATGGCAGTCATGGCGACCTCTGGGTAGTTTTTAACCTTTGAATACCTTCTGGCAATCTCTCTGTCTGCATACTTCAAATCTGCTAGGTATATATCCACTATGCCCTCTAAGAGTTTTAAAGATTCTAAGCTGTCAAAGGAAGAGGTGTTATAGACTATGGGCAATCTAAAACCCTTCTTGACCGCAAGGTAGAGGGCAGAGAGTATCTGAGGCACCACATGGGAAGGAGTCACCAAGTTCAAATTGTGGCATCCCATTGCCTGAAGCTCCAAAAATATTTCTGCAAGCTCCTCAGGGCTCACTTCCCTTCCTTCTCCCAACTGGCTGATCTGATAGTTCTGACAATAGACGCATCTCATATTGCAGTAGGAGAAAAACACTGTTCCTGAGCCCCTGTAGCCCCTTATGGGTTTCTCTTCTCCCCTGTGAGGAAAGTAGCTATCCACTATGGCGTTCTTTCCCGTTTTGCAAAAACCAAGCTCCCCCTTAAGCCTATTCACTCCGCACCTGTGGGGACATACCTCACAGCTCTCCAAAAGGGACAGAGCCCTTTCTATTCTTTCCTTCCATTGACTTTCTGTTAGGTTAAGGTACGAAGGATAAACCATAGGTTAAAAGTTATTCCAAGAGCGGGCGACGGGAATCGAACCCGCGACCTTCTGCTTGGGAAGCAGACGCTCTACCACTGAGCCACGCCCGCTCACCCTAATTAGAGCTTGATACTACTTGCATTTTCTCGCAAGATATTGTATATTATAATCCATCAAAACCTTAAAAGGAGGGACAGACATGACCAAAGCAGAGCTCGTTACTGCCATAGCCAAAGGGGCGGGCATAACCAAAAAGCAAGCAGATGCGGCCCTCAAAGCTGCAGTGGAGGCTGTTTCAAATGCCCTCAAAAAGGGAGAAAGGGTAGCCATTCCTGGTTTTGGAATATTCAGCGTGCGTGAAAGGGCTGCCAGAAAGGGTAGGAACCCCAGGACCGGCGCTGTGATCAACATTCCGGCAAGGAAAGTGGTTGTCTTTAGACCTGCAAAGGACCTGAGGGGAGGGGTAAAGTAAAACTTCTTTTGGGGAGGTGATCCTCCCCTTCTCTTTTGGATAGATTTATAGCGACTAAGAAGATTGGCAACACGCTGATCATAGAGGGAGAGGAGGTAAAGCATATATTTGCAAAGAGGGTAAAGATAGGTCAGGAGCTTGAACTCTTTTTTGAGGATAAGCTCTATCTTTGTTCTCTTGAAAAACTTACCCAAAAAAGTGCCCTCTGCATTGTAATAAAAGAGCTTGAACTTGCCACACCCCTACCCTTTATAACCCTTTATCAATGCGTGCCCGTGGAGCTAAGGACAATGGACTTTGTAGTGGAAAGGGTCAGTGAAGTGGGTGCGTCCCGCTTGGTGCCGACCATATCAAAAAGAAGCTTTCAGGATATCCAGACCATAAACAAAAGAATGGAGAGATGGAAGAGGGTAGCCCTTTCTGCCTTCAAACAGTGCAAAAGACCAAAGCCCTTGGAGATTGGACATCCCACAAAGCTTGAGGAATTAAGGGTGGACTACGATCTGAACCTTCTGTTGGATAACTTTGGGGGAGAAAAAAGCCTGAAGGACCTGAACTTGAATGGAGTAAAAACAGTATCCATGGTGGTAGGTCCGGAGGGAGGGTTCACCAGGCAAGAATCGGAGCGTTTGCGCGAGAGAGGGTTCATACCCATAAAACTCTATCCTTACATCCTACGTTCAGAAACCGCCGCGCTTTTGGGTGTGGGACTTATTATGAACCTTAGTA
>DAIRFT010000041.1:0-6091 GCA_036794885.1 Thermocrinis sp.
ATTTCTGGGGATGCGTTAATATATAAGCTATGCCGAGGGAAATTGAATATGAAAAAATAGTGGAGGCGGTGAAAGAAATTGCCCTTAGGGCAAACTATAAGTTGCCCAAAGATGTGGTTTTTGCCTTTCAGCAAGCCTTGGAAAGGGAAGAGTCTGAAGTGGGAAGGGAGGTTCTCAGACAGATTTTGCTAAACGCAGAGTCCGCAGAAAAGGAGGAGATGGCTTACTGTCAGGACACGGGTGTGGCGGTGGTTTTTGTGGAGATAGGGCAGGATGTCTGCGTGGTGGGAGGTTCTCTGAGGGATGCCATAGAGGAGGGCGTAAGGAGAGCATACACGGAGGGCTACCTTAGGGCTTCTATGGTTTATGACCCTGTTTTTGAAAGAAAAAACACAAAAGACAACACACCACCCATAATACACTACGAAGTTGCCCCCGGTGATAGGTTAAAGCTCATCTTTGCCCCAAAGGGTGCGGGTTCAGAAAATACTTCACGCTTGGCAATGCTAAAGCCCGCCGATGGATGGGAGGGAGTAAAAAGGTTCGTTCTGGAAACGGTAAAGCTGGCAGGCCCCAATGCGTGCCCTCCCTTTACGGTGGGTGTGGGCATAGGTGGAAACTTTGAGTATTGTGCCTTGCTTGCAAAGAAAGCCTTGCTCAGACCGGTGGGAGAGAGAAGCCAAGACCCTGTGGCAAGAAGGATAGAAGAGGAGCTCATTGAGGAGATCAACAAGGTCGGATGGGGACCCATGGGCTTTGGTGGCACCACCACTGCCATTGATGTAAAAGTGGAGCTTTATCCATGCCATATAGCGTCTTTGCCCGTAGCGGTGAATATTCAATGCCATGCGTCAAGGCATGCGGAGGTGGAGCTTTGAAGTGGTTTCTGATATTAGCTTTCATAGGTCTTATAACTGTTCTTTTTCTCTCCGGCTTTGCCTTTAGATGGCTGAGAAGTGTGCTGAGCAGGTAATCATCTCTTCCAAAGGTTCTCTTTGTGTTTCTCTTTTAGCTCAAGCTCGAGGAGAAACATGTATTTTAAAAAGGTATAAAAAAATGAGGAAAAGGCTACTAAAAAGCCTCTAACACCATCCAAAAAGCCCCTTTGAAGAAAATAAACCTTAAAAAAGCTCCACAGCGGGTTAAACAGAAGGTTGTAAAACCTAAACTTTTTGCCCTTCTTATGGTAAGCCTCCGCCATTATCCTTGCATACTTTAAGGTCTTCTCGTACTGATGGTAGAGGCTCTCATAAGAGTAATGATAGAGGTCTCCCTTTAGCTTGTGTGCCTCTCCTTTAAAGATTGCTTGTTCGTGGAGATCCCCCTCAAACCTTACCAGACCCTTTTTAAAAAGCCGAACCCTCCATTCGGGATACCAAGTGTGCTCAAGAAATTTACCAAGGTAGTAGGTTTTTCTGCAAACCATGTAAACCTCAACGGTATGGGAAGATATGGCTTTTGATATAGAATTTCTCAGCTCCTCCGAGACTTCCTCGTCTGCGTCCAAGACCAAAACCCAATCCTCTGAGCATAGCCCTATACCTCTATTGAGTTGTTGTGGATATACATCCCACTGGTGGAAAAATACCTTTGCTCCAAGGCTTTTGGCAATCTCTACCGTTCTGTCGGTGGAGCCAGAATCAAGAACTACAATCTCGTCGACAATATCTTTCACGCTTTCAATCGCCCTTTTTATGTTCTTCTCTTCGTTTTTTGTTAGGATCAAAACAGAAAGACCCATCAATGGCCCAAAATCTCCCTCAGCAGTGGGTTGAACTTTTTCTCCCTTCCTATGGTGGTCTCCTCTCCGTGTCCGGTGATCACGCGCACATCCTCCGGAAGCACCAAAACCACCCTACGCAAAGACTTTTTTAAATCCTCCAAGCTACCACCCGGTAGGTCCCACCGCCCTACGGAACCTCTAAAGAGCAAGTCGCCCGCAATGAGCAGGTTTTCCTCTGAGTAAAAACAGCAATGTCCTAGTGTATGCCCGGGTGTGTGCAAAACCTTTAACCTTATCTTTCCAAAGCTAAGCTCCATACCCTCCTCCAAAAAGCCATCTGGCTCAGGACAGGGCAGGTCTGCACCTACATAAAGGTCAAAGCCCTTCCATATTGGGTCGTTGAGCAAAAAAAGGTCTTCCTTATGCACCAAAAAGGGAACACCCAACCTTTCCTTTAAACCCTTTACCTGTCCCACATGGTCTATGTGTCCGTGGGTGGCAAGGATATACTTGGGCGTGGTTCCCTCCAATGCCTTTAAAATCGCCTCCAAATCTGCCCCCGGGTCTATTACCACCGACTGCCCTGTGTTCTCATCCACTATCACAGAACAGTTCATACTTAAAGGTCCCACGGGAATAACCTTTAGGATCATTTCTTAAAGAGCTCCGGAAGCTTTAAAAGATAAACGTAGATCCTTTTCCACCTGCTCCACTCTATGGCAAGCAGGTTTGCTCCGTAAATCTTGTTGGGCTCCAAGTCCTTTGATACCCCGGACTTTGCGGCAACCTGCACATTGTCGCCTATGCTTACATGGTCTGCCACACCCACCTGCGCCGCAAGAATGACATTCCTGCCAGTTTTTACACTTCCCGCAAGTCCAACTTGACCTAATATTAGATTTCTCTCTCCCAAACCGCAGTTGTGGGCAACCATCACAAGGTTATCTATTTTGGTTTCTTTTCCCACGATGGTGCTGTCAAGCAGTGCCCTGTCTATGGTAGTGTTTGCGCCTATCTCCACATTGTCCTCAACAACCACATTGCCTATGTGTTTCAGCTTGATTATCCCATCTTTGGTTATGTGATAGCCAAAGCCGTCCGCCCCTATAACCGCCCCGCTGTGGATACGCACATTCTTTCCTATGACTGTCCTTGGGTATATATGAACTCCGCTAAAGATAACCGTATCTTCTCCCACAAAGGAATGGTCTCCTACGTAGCTGAAAGGATAAACCTTTACACCTCTCTCAAGAACCACGTTTTTCCCAACGTAGGCAAAGGGTCCCACATAGACATTTTCTCCCAACACCGCCGAGCTTTCCACGTGGGCCTTTTCAGAGATGCCCGTGGGATGCTCTTCTGGATATAGCTTGTCCAAAACAACAGCCAAGGCGAGCTTTGTGTCTTTTACAAGTATGTAGCTTGGATGTTCTACGGGCGTTGAAACCACTAAGGTGGCGTTTTTTACATCCTTTACCCTCTCCGCATCCCTCTCAGAAGGGCAAAAGATCAAAGTTCTCTCCTTTGGGTTCTCCAAAGAGGACACACCTACCAGTTCTAAGTTTTCACCAAAAAGCGAACCACCCACCAAGTCTGCAATATCTTTAGAGTTAAACCTCATTTGGGCACCACCCTGTAAAATCTCTTTTTACCTACCTGAAGGCGAAGCTCACCTTTTATCTCTATCTCTTGGTTTGGGTCCTCCACCTTTGCACCGTTTATCCTTAAGCCTCCTCCTTCCACCACCCTTCTGGCGGAGTTTTTGGAACTTTCTATGCCAAGCTCAAACAAAAGCTCATAAGCCCTCCTTTTAAGACCATAAGGAACCTCTATGATGGGGGCATCCTCAGGAAATTCTCTCTCGGAGAAGGTTTTAACGAAGAACTCTAAAGCCTTGTCCGCCTGCTCTTTGCCATGGAAGCGCTCTACTATAAAGTGGGCAAGCTTCTTTTTGGCATCCATTGGGTGCAAGTTTTTCTTAAAGTTCTCTATCTCCTCCTCTGTGTAATCGGTTAAAAGGGTGTAATACTCCCACATAAGGTCGTCTGAGATGGACATGATCTTGCCAAACATACTTTCTGGCTCTTCCTGTATGGCTATGTAGTTTTGGTAAGATTTGGACATTTTTCTCACACCGTCTAAGCCTACAAGCAGTGGCAGGGTTATACAAACTTGTGGTTCCTGTCCGAAAGCCCTCTGCAGGTCCCTTCCCACCAGAAGGTTAAACTTTTGGTCTGTGCCGCCGAGCTCCACGTCCGCCTTTAAAAAAACCGAGTCGTAGCCCTGCAGTAGAGGGTATATAAACTCATGAATGTATATGGGAATGCCTTCTTTAAAACGCTTTGAAAAGTCATCCCTTTCTAACATCCTTGCCACCGTGTATTTTCCTGCAAGCTTTATTATCCCCTCGGTTCCAAGCCCAGAAAGCCAAGTGCTGTTGAAGACTATGTTGGTTTTTTCTGGGTCAAGGATTTTGAAAACCTGATGCTCGTAAGTTTTGGCGTTTTCCAGCACCTCCTCCCTTGAGAGGGGAGGTCTTGTTTCGCTCCTGCCCGTTGGGTCCCCTATCATGGCGGTAAAGTCTCCGATCACAAAATAGACCTCGTGTCCAAGCTGTTGGAACTGCCTTAGTTTTTGAAGCAAAACCGTATGACCAAGATGCAAGTCTGGTGCGGTTGGGTCAAAACCTGCTTTTATCCTTAGAGGTCTTCCCTCCTTCAGCTTTTTCAAAAGCTCTTCCTCTTCAATGATCTCAACAACACCCCTTTTTATAATGCCCAACTGTTCTTCGGGAGAGAGCATGGGTAAAATTTTAAACGCTTTTCTGTTAAACTTTTATCGCCATGAGGAAGCTACCCTTAGCTTTGTTAATACTTTCTGCCTCCTGTGGAATGGTGAGGACGGGCGAAGAAGGACTTTATAAATACAGCCTGCGCACTAAGATTATAGAAAACGTGGAAAATTGCGAAAGTTTGCTAAAGAGGGAAAGCCTTAGACCTCAGGTGTGTGGAAGGTGCAGGATAACCTTTGAACCCCAGAGGAATAGGCTTGTGGTGGCGGAAACCGATGAATGCGTGCCATACAACGCCTACGGATGCTATACCACATTTGGAGACACCTTCATAATAAACACAGTAAGCTGTAAGCCTTTAACGGAGAGATTGCCACGAACTCCGGAAGAACCCGTAGAAAGAAAATAGCAAAAGAGGTAAAAAGGTGGGGCTGATATTTGAACTTTCTGAGAAAGGAAGGAAAGGGTACAGGCTACCCAAATTGGATGTGCCGGCGGTGGATGTAGCCCAGTATCTTGGTGAATACTACAGAGAGGACTTGAACTTCCCGGAGGTTTCGGAGCTTGACCTGATACGGCATTACACAAAGCTCTCCCAGAGAAATTACGCCATAGATACCACCATGGTGCCCCTTGGCTCCTGCACCATGAAATACAACCCCAAGATCAACGAAGAACTTGCAAGGATAGAAGCCTTCACGCAGATGCATCCCTTTGTTCCAGAGGATTGTGTCCAAGGCACCCTCAGGCTTATGTACGAACTCAAGGAACTTTTAAAGGAGCTTAGCGGTTTTGCGGAGGTTTGCCTTCAGCCCGCTGCCGGTGCACAGGGAGAGCTCCTTGGCTTACTGCTCATAACTGCCTATCACCGAGACAGAGGAAACACCCACAAAAACAAAATATTGGTGCCAGACTCCGCCCACGGCACAAACCCAGCTTCTGCCAGCATATGCGGTTTGGAGGTGGTAAGTGTCAAAAGCGACGCAAACGGAGAGTTAGACTGGGAGGACTTTATAAAAAAGCTTGACGACAGAACTGCGGGGCTTATGCTAACAAATCCAAACACACTGGGCATATTTGAGAGAAAGGTCAAAAGGCTCGCAGACGCCCTGCATCAAAGGGATGCGCTCCTTTACATGGACGGTGCCAACTTCAACGCCTTAGTTGGGATAGCAAAGCCAGCTACTTGGGGGGTGGATGTTATGCACTTTAACCTCCATAAAACCTTCTCCACACCCCACGGAGGGGGTGGTCCGGGTGCTGGTCCCGTGGGAGTTTCAGAAAGGTTAAAGCCCTACTTGCCTGTGCCACAGGTGGAGTTTGACGGTCAAAGGTATTACCTCAATTGGAACATCCCCAAAAGCGTGGGTAAGGTGCTTACCTTTTACGGACATGTGGGTGTGATGCTTAGGGCTCTGGCATACATCCTGTCCTACGGCAATGAGATAGATAAGGTATCAAAGCGTGCAGTTTTGAACGCAAGGTATTTACACAACCTTCTTAAGGATGTTCTGTGGGATCCATACCCAAACTCACCCAAAATGCACGAAGTGGTCTTTTCTATGCAAAAAACAGGC
>DAIRFT010000042.1:0-6047 GCA_036794885.1 Thermocrinis sp.
AGCCTCCTTAAAGGATTGGTTAAGGGTTTTATTATAACATTTATCCCTAAAAGCTCGGAGCCTTCCGTTTGAGTTTTAGAGGGGTTAGTGTTAGGAATCATTAAGGTAAATCTTCCACATCAGTTTAAACAGCTTTCCGTGATTTTTGTATTTGAGGTGCAAAAGCTCATGGACGATTATATAGTCTATAAACTTCTCGTCCTTTTCCAAAAGTTCCTCGTTAAAAGATACCCTTCCTGTTGAGGAACAACTCCCCCACTTTCTTTTCATCTTACGAATGTGGATCTCTTTGGGAGAAACGCCGATTTTTTCCGCCCAATTAAGCACTCTGTTTTTGAACTCTTCCTTTGTCATTGCTTTAGGAAGTCAATTAGCTCTTCTTGTATCCGGGTAGCTAATTTTAAGTCAATCCCCTCATTTTTAATTAGCTTGACGATTTCAGCTCTCAACCTCCTCTCCTCTTCCTTGTCCTCTCTCCAATAGGGCTTTCCTTCAATGAGTTCATAGATTTTTTTGGACAAGCCTTCTATATCCTTTATAAGGTGTCGGTAATTCTTTAGCTTGTAGTGTATGCTTATCAATAGCGTGGGTTTTTGGGCTTCCTCCTCTTTCACTTTTAGGAGGTCCTCCAAAAGCTTTTTTATTTCCTCAAGGGCTTGCTTTGTTTCCACCTGCTTTCTGTTGTATTCCTCCCAAAGGTTCTTTAACCTTCTTTTTAGGTCCATATAATAGAGTGTGTCTGGTTTTTGGCTTAGCTCTTCCTCAAGGGATTTAAAGACGCTGTAAATTTGCACCTCTTCCTCCCTACCGGATTTTAGGCGTTCTAAGAGGTGTTCATCTATGAGATATCTTTTTCCTCGAGTAAAGTATTCCTGCGTTTGGCTGTGTCTGTAGATGAGCTCTTTTACCTTGTCCGATAGCTCTTTATCCACTACGCTTGAGGGCTCCAAACAGCTTTTGGCGGTTCTGTAGATTTCCGTTAGCTTTTTGAACTCTTCCAGATACCTGCCTGTGGTCTCGTCGGGAGAGAGGATATCGTAGATGTCTTTTAGCCTTTTGTAAGTTTCTTTAAACTCCTTGTATTTGTCTGGGTTTTCTCTGAAAAACTGGGCTATTTTCTCTGCCCTCTCCTCGGGTGGGTAAGCGATAAAACTATTTATGTATTCTTTTGATTTCTCCATTTCCTTTTGGAACTCCTCTCTCAGTTTTTGAATGTCTCCAAGGGCATAGCTTATTTCTTCAAAGTCCTCCGCATCAAACTCAAGGGCTTTTTTGAGGTCTCTAAATAGTCCCACAAAATCCACTATCAGACCTGCTGGTTTTCTTCTTTCGTCCTTTTCGTAGGGTCTATTTACCCTTGCGATGGCTTGGAGTAGCATGTGGTCCCTCATAACCTTGTCCAAATACATGCAGTAAAGCACAGGGGCATCATAACCTGTTAGTAGCTTGTCGGTGACGATGAGAATTTTGGGAAGCCTTTCGGGGTCCTTGAAGTCTTCCCTTACTTTTCTCTCTTCTTCTTCGTTTAGGTAGTACCTTTTTATTTCTTCTGGGTCGTTGTAGTATTGGCTTATGACTACCCTTGAGTAATCGGGTGAAAGGTACTTGTCCAGGGCTTTTTTGTAGAGGACGCAAGCTTTTCGGCTTACCGCAACCACGAAGGCTTTGTATCCAAGAGGTTCTACATACTTTCTAAAGTGCTCCGCTATGTATTGGGCGATCTTTTCTATACGGTTTGAGTCCTCAAGGATATCCTTTGAGGAAAGCTTTTCTGTGATCCTTGCCAAATCTTCCTCATCGTAGCACTCTTTAAGCTTTTCAAGGTCTTCCTCCAACTTTTTCTCATCCACCAAATACTCGCTGGGTGCGTGCTGGTAGTGGAGGGGCAAAGTAGTCCCATCCTTTATGGAGTCTATCATTCCGTATTTGTGTAGGTATTTACCCTCGTCATCCCTCCCGAACATCAAAAAGGTGTTTCTCTTTCCTCCAAGCCTTGGAGTTCCCGTAAAGCCTATTATGGTGGCGTTTGGCAGGGCTCTTATGAGATGATTTCCAAGGTCCCCTCCCGTGCTCCTGTGGGCTTCGTCTATAAATACGAATATGTTTTTCCTTGTGTTTAAGTTCTCCGGGAAATCGTTAAACTTGTGGATGGTGGTAAGTATAAGCCCGCGGTAATCCTCTCTCAAAAGATTTAAAAGATCTTCTCCGCTTTTTGCCCTTCTGGGCTCTATGCCTGCAGAGGAAAGGTTATTAAAAAGCTGTTGTTCCAACTCGTTCCTATCTACAACCATCAGGACGGTTGGATTTTCAAAGCGTGGGTCTTCTAAAATTAGCTTGGCGGAAACAAGCATGGTGTAAGTTTTCCCTGAACCTTGGGCGTGCCATATAAGACCCCTCAGCTTTCCTTCTTCTCCTGCCCTTTGCACTATTCTTTCCACTGCTTCTATTTGATGGGGCTTTAGAATCACCTTTTGTGGCGGTCCGTCCCTTTCCACAAAGAGGATGTAGTCTGTCAAAAACTTTACTATTCTTTTCTTGTCATAAAAGCTTTCTATGAGTTTTTTGAAGTTCCCTACTTTTTCCTCCCGATAGTTGTAGAGGTCTTTGTAAGAGCTAAACCATGTGGGACCATACAAAAACCAATGGTTATTGGTAAGCACGAAAGCTTGGATTAACTTAATAAGGTCTTTTCCCTCTTTTTCATAGCGTTCTTTTATCTGCCTATAGCCCACTTTTAAAGCGTTTTCATCTTGAGGATTTTTGTTCTCTTGGAATAGCACAGGAATGCCGTTTATGAATAAAACTGTATCAAGCCTTATTGTTGTATTCTCATCCTGCTGGAACTCAAATTCCTCAACTACCAAAAAGTGGTTTTTTTCTATGTTTTCCCTGTCTATGAGTTTTACATTCCTGTGGCGTTTTTCCGCTTCTATGTAGATGCTTCCTAAACCTTTTAGATACTCCCATGCGGTTTGGTTTCCCGAAATATTGGCAGGTAGCTGGTTTAGTTTGTTGTATAGCTTTTCTACTTCTGAATCGGAGAGAAATGGGTTTAACTCTTTGACTTTTTCAAAGAATATTTTCTTTAGTATGGCGTCCCCTTTTGTGGTTCTTAACTGGTTAAGTTTATCCTTTTGGTGTTTGGTGATGATTTCATAGCCAAGTAGATAACTCTCTTCTCCGTATTGGGCTTTTTCTTGGGCTAAGTAGGTTAAGGTTGGCTTTTGGACTGCGTTGTATTCGTTAATCCTCTCCATGGCTTTTTACCCTCACTCTTATTTTACCCGTCATTAAGTTGTGTAGCAAACTTTTGAAGAGGTTCTGAAGTGCGTTTTTGTATTTCTCTTCTTTTTCTACCCTTTGGTCTATGCTCTGGAGGATTTGGGCTATTTTTTGTTGCTCTTCAAGAGGTGGGAGTGGGATTAATTTTTCCCTCAATATTGTGAAGTGCCTGTTATATCCTCTTGATGGGATATTAAGATTTGACAAAGCATAGTAAAAATATTTCCTGTGAAAATTTTCTTTTGGAACAATTATTTTTAAGCCGTCAGCTCCACATATAAATGGGAAGTCAACATATTTAATTGTTCTTGTATGGTCTCCAAACAAAATAACTGGTAAATCCTTATTAAATACCATAGTTTCATCATCATAGAAACCTGCAATATATTTTTGACCTTGATCTATTACTGGGAATTTACCAAAGGCTTTGTAATCACTTTGCTTTAATTTCTTACTAGGTGTGTAGTATTTGATTACCTCCCCCAATCTCACCACTTCCCAATGCTTTGGGATAAGCCCAATCTCCGTTTCTTTTAGCTCCACCTTTTCTGCTTCTTCCCATGCCACCGGTCCGTAAGTAAAGAGATGCTTCATCATTGATTTTTTGAAGTTTTTTAGGGCGTTTATGACCTTTTCGGTTTTTTCAATGGCTGACTGGACGGTGGAAAGGATGCCCGCTATGGCTTTTTGCTCTTCAAGAGGTGGTAGAGGAATTAAGAAATTTTCTACTATACCCTTATTAATGTTTTTTTGAGTGGTTTGTATGTTTTGGAATAACAACCTTTTTGAGTGGAATTTTAGCAAGTACGCTCCGAATTCTACATTTAATCTATGCTTTTTAGGAATAATTCCTAATATTGCTTGATTTGTGGCAACGGGAATAAGATTAATCGCAGTTTCTCCTATAGTAGCATACATACTAAGTAATAAGGAATTTGGAGGCACTATCCAAGCATTTGATTTTTCTAATCCCTCTTCTGTGATATATTCACGTGCATCCTTTATATATAGATTGCTTTTAGTTAGGTCCTCAATCATTATAAAAGGAATGCTACCACCCCAAAATCTTTTTTCTGACCTTCTTGGTGTCCCTCCTGCTTTCATTTTTTCAACTACTTCCCCCAATCTCACCACTTCCCACTCCTCAGGCAAAGGTCCCAGTTCTGTCTCTTTAAATCCTCCCTCAAAGACTTCTATATCCAACATCTCTATCCTTGATTAATTTACTCCCTTATCAGCCCAAGGCTAAGAAGGATATGCTTTAGTCTTTCCTCTGTCTCTTTTCTTTCTTCCTCTGCCTCCAAAAGCTCCACCACTGCCTCTTCCAAGTCCATAACCTTTTCCTCTCCGCCTACTGCCACATATCTTGATGGGCTTAAGTTATAGTCGTTCATTTGGGCTATTTCTTTGGTGATGATCTTGCTAAATCCTTCTTCTTCCTTCCACTCCCTATAAACCTCTACGATTTTTTCTATGCCCTCTTCCGTTAGTCTGTTCTTGGGTCTTTCCTTTTCGTAAAGCTGGCTTGCGTTTATTAAAAGGATTTCGTTCTTGTGTTTTTTGTCCTTGTCTATTACTATTATCACGCCTGGTGCGGTGGTGTTATAAAAGAGGTTCTCGGGTAAAAGTATAACCGCGGAGATGAGGTCCCTATCTACAAACCTTTTCCTTATTTCCTTTTCCCTATCACTGCCTGCGTTTCCACTACCACGGGAGACGCTTCCTGTATCAAGCACTACCGCCATCCTTCCTTTGTCATTTAGGCTCGCATACATATGCTGTAGCCATCCCCAGTCTGCGGACTCCTTAGGTGGCACTCCAAACTCAAACCTTCTGTATTGGTCAGACCTATAAAACTCCTCTCTGTATCCTTTCTGATTCCACGGAGGATTAGCAACCACGAGGTCAAACTTCTTTAGACTTCCATCCTTTTCTTTGAAGGCTGGATATTTTAGCGTGTCTCCCAGTTTTACATCTGCGTTTTGGACATCGTGGATGATTATGTTCATCTTGGCTATGGCGTAGGTGGTAGGGTTTATCTCTTGTCCGTAGAAGTGTAGTGGAGGGACTTTAGTATGTTTGGACTTTTCTTTAAAGTAAAGGTGGCACTTAATAAGTAGTCCTCCACTGCCACAGCAAGGGTCATAAACTTTCATGCCCGGCTCTGGGTCCAAAAGCTTGGCTATAGTAATGGCTACTTCCTTTGGTGTGTAGAACTCTCCCGCACTTTGCCCTGAACCGTCCGCAAACTTTCTAAGAAGATACTCGTAAGCCCTTCCCATTATATCGGGCTCCACATCTTCCAGCCCCAAACGTTTTTGGCTTAGTTTATTGATTACTTCCTTCAATCTGTCTTCGTCAATAAGCCTTTGTCCAGATACCACTGCGTTGAAATCTACCCTGTCTATAACTCCCTCCAGCTCTGGATTTTCCCTTGCCAGCTCTCTCAGGGCATTAGTTAGATACTCTCCCAGATTTCTGCTTTGCTTTCTGATGTTCTCCCACCTTGCGATCTCTGGCACGTAAAACCTTACAAGTTTTTTACTTATATTCTCCAAAACTTTTTCTTTACTTTCGTTAAATTCTACTGCGAGCCTTTTTACTTCATCTTCAAAGACGTCGGAGACCCGCTTTAGAAATACGAGAGGTAGGATGTAATCCTTGTAATTGTGTGCTTCTATTGGACCTCTTAAAATACTTGCTATGTCCCAGAGCCAATTTTCAAGCTCCTTTATGTCCATTCGTTTTATTATATCTAAGACGAT
>DAIRFT010000043.1:0-5561 GCA_036794885.1 Thermocrinis sp.
ATCAGTGGAACGCCAAAAAGTTTTTGCAAAAGCTAAAAAGGGTAGCAAGATTAAAGGGAGTGGAAGTGATAGAGGTCAATCCCGCCTACACATCAATTATTGGCATGCTAAAGTATGCACCACAGTTGAACATAGACAAAGACATAGCAGGTGCTTATGTAATAGGGAGAAGGGCACTGGGCTTTAAAGAGGACATGCCTGAGAATTATGAAAAGCTTTTGAAAGACAAAGCATATTTGGAGTTTGCTTTGAAAAGATATGAAGAGAGAGAAAAGGAACTTAGAGAAATTATAGAGAAGGAAAGCAATGAATACAAGAGAAACGCACTAAAAAGTGAACCAAAGGTTGTAGAGAATGCAAGGAAGCTACTAACCAATCTCGTCCAAAGCCTTCAGAGTGAGTCAAGCGGATGTGAGGGAGCCTATGGAAGGAATTCCGAGCAGGGAAGGGTGGCAAAAACTACCCTTCAAAGTGCTTGGCAAGTTCTGAAGGTAGCCCTCCTCTTCCCTATTCTTGGAAAGGTCTTACCAAGGGACCTTTCTCCTCTGAAGCCAGTGTTGGTGGAAGGGGTGTGGGATAGGGTGAGGAGTAGGTTAGTCCCCTTATCCGCTGGAGGGACAGTCCCGATGAGGGATTTTTAGAACAGCCTCAATCATATCCTCCAATGTTATAGCAACTGCGCCAGTCCTTTGCATATCCTCTATAGCTTGGGCGGAATCGCCAGGTTTCACATCCACACCCTTTATGGCATCCGTTAGCAAGAAGACAAAGTAGCCCAAATTTATACCACCAAGGACTGTGTTTTTCACGCAATAGTCTGTGGCTACACCACCCACAAAGATCCTTTTTATTCCTCTCTCTCTTAAAAGGTCGTTGAGGATCGTTCCCTGAAAGCCCGAGTAGGCGTCAAAGTCCCTGCTGGTGCCCTTTGAGATGATGAACTTGTTGTCTGTAGGGATTTTTAGGTCTGGATGGAACTGGGCACCTTCTGTGTCCTGCACGCAGTGAGGTGGCCAAATACCACCGTGTCCCTTAAAGGATATATGGTCCTTTGGGTGCCAGTCCCTTGTGAAAAAGACGGGCAGGTTTGCTTTAGAAAACCTTTCAATGTATTGGTTGAGAGGTGCCACCACCTTGTCTCCCTCCGGCACTGGCAATGCACCGCCGGGCATAAAGTCCCTTTGCACATCCACAACTATCAGTGCATCAAAGGGCGTAAGCCTCAGCTTCATGGCTAAACCTCCTCAGTTTAAATTTATCCCCTCCAAAATCTAAAGCCCCTTTTTAGCAAGCTCCAAAGCCTCCGTGGGTTCGTCAAAAGGGACGGCTTTTTAAAAATCGCACGTGTGCAAAGCTCCCAGCCAAGCCTCAGCTCTCCAAACCTCATGGCGGTTTCTCCCACATGAAAGAGAAAGTAAGGAAGGTATTCCTCTGGCACTTTGTCTCTGTAGTCCTCATAAACCTTATAGGTAGCTGTCCAAAATTTCTTGCCTCTGCTGGTCCTTTTGGGATGCTCCCTTATAAAAACCTTATCCTCGTCAAGGATTTTCAAACTCAGCCCTTCCAAATAGGACCTAAGAAATATCTCCCAATCTTCCCTCATCACGTATTTGTCCTTGTAGCCCAAAAAGGCAGACCTTTTGAAGGCTGTGGCTGACGGATAGCCTACCATCCCAGAAAAAACAAGCTCAAGTGGGTCCTCTGGAAGTTTTTTCCTTGAAACCCTCAAAAGCTTCCCTTCGGAGTTTATAAAACTTCTCGGAAAACTATAAACTATCTGGCTGTCCTCTAAATGCTTTAACACAGACTCAATATAGTCTTCCCTCCAAAGGTCATCGTGGTCCAAAAAGAATATGAACTCTCCCTTAGAAAGTTCCACTCCCTTGTTGCGGGAGTATGCCCTCTCCATGTTCCTTTCGCTCCTGTGATAGATCACAGGATATTTTTTAACAACCGCCTGCGTTCTGTCTGTGCTGGCGTCATCTATTACGATTACCTCTTTGTGTGGGGAGGTCTGGGCTAAGGCACATTCAATAGCTCGGTGGACGTATTCCTCTCCGTTATAGACGGGTATGATTATGGATGCTAAGCTCACTTTTCTATAATGGTCTCCTCCACCTTGATGCCAAAGTGTCTGCCCTCAGATTCTATGTATCCGAGCACTTCATCCCCCTCCTTCAGCTCCGCCACCGATATGGGCGTGCCGTCTGGTCTTGTTAGCCTTATGGTTTCTGCGTTCTGCAGCACCGCACTAATTTTTTTATTGTCTGCCTTTCCTTCCACCAAGAGCATGGGTCTTCTTTCCACTTTAGCCCTTCCCACATAGACAACCCTTCCCCTTCCTTTGTAGTCATAGACCATTATCTCATCCCCTGCCTTTAACTCGCAGAGATACTTAGTTCTGTTGTTGGGAAGTCTTATATACATATGCACCGCACCCGCATTAACCCTAAAAGGTCTTGAAGCTACATATGGGTTCTCCTCCGTCTCCGCATGCACCAAGAACATGCCCCCAGAAGAGTTGCCCACCAGCATGCCCTCTCCCTTGTTTAAGAGGGATGTGGTATCCACACAGACCCTGTCCCCCAAACCCAAGGGCAGAATCCTTGTGATCTTTACCACAACAAAAGGAAGGGTTTCCTCTTCCTCTTCCAAAACCTTTCCCACCTTTTTTATAACGTTTATGTCTTTGCTTTTTAGAACCACTCCCTTTACGCCCTTTTCTAAGACCTTTATGGCAGTTTTTGCTTCCTCTTCATTTTTTACCACTGCGTAAAGCTCTTCCCTCTGGGCTATGAGGTTTTCCAAAGGGATTATGGTCCAGTCGGTGGTTTCCACCACCACCTTCACGTTGGGTGGATACTTTCCCGCCCTCTCTTCATCTTCTTTGCCCTTTATTAGCACATACTCAAAGTCCCTCCCCTCCTTAAAAACCTCAATCCTTCCTAACCTTTTGACCTCCTCTTCCTTATCTGGGTCGTTTAGAATGATTACCTTTGCCCCCGCCTCAATGGCACTGGTAATTAGCTTTTTATCATACTCTTCCGCCCAATACCAAAACTCTTTCATGGAAAAGATTATAAACCATAGATTTCTTTTAGTATTTCCTCTCCTCCTTCTCTTAATAGCCTCTGGGCTAGCCTTTTGCCCACCTCCTCCGCCTCTTGCAAGCCACCCTCTTCATAACCCTCCAAGAACCTCTTGCCCTCCAAGTCTGAGATGAAACCCTTTATTTTTATACGATCCCCCTCCATCCAAGCGTAAGCCCCTATGGGCACCTGACAGCCTCCTTGCAATTCCCTTAAAAAAGCCCTCTCACACACAGCCCTGAGCCAGCTATCCTCGTGATTGAGCCCTTTCACAAAGTTAATACCCCTCTCATCCTCAGCCCTGGTCTCTATTGCCAGACTACCCTGTCCCACCGCAGGGATAAAATCCTCCAAAACCTGGCTAATTTCACCAGAAAAGCCCATCCTCTTTACTCCCGCATAGGCTAAAACTATAGCATCATACAGTCCTTCCTTTAGTTTTCTCAGGCGTGTATCCACATTTCCCCTGAGAATTTCCACCCTTAGGTCCCTTCTTCTTTTTTTTATTTGCACCTGCCTGCGTAAGGATGACGTGCCTACCACTGCACCAGAGGGCAACTCCTCCAACTTTTTGCCATTCCTTGATATTAGCACATCGTATGGCTCCTCCCTTTCCGTTATGGCAGAGAGGGTTAATCCCTCGGGTATTATCATGGGCACATCCTTTAGGGAATGCACCGCCAGGTCTATTTCACCCAAAAGGAGGGCATTCTCTATCTCCTTTACAAAGAGCCCCTTTCCGCCGATCTTTGCCAAAGGTGTGTCCAAGATCTTGTCCCCAGTGGTTGTAATGGGCACAAGCTCCACCTTGCAACCCAAAGCCTCTAACTTTTCTTTAACAAAGTTTGCCTGCCAAAGGGCTAATTTGCTCTTTCTGGTGCCAAGCCTTAGCAGAGTCATGCCCTAATCACCTTAACCTTTTCCATGGTTATAAGCCCATCTTTAACCATCTGGGCGATCTCAGGGAGCACTTGGTCAATTTTTTCTTGGCAGTCTATGATCTCCACCACTATAGGAAGGTCCGAGGAGAGTCTGAAAGGACTTGCTTTATGTAGCACGGAAGATTTGCCATAACCCAATATGCCCCTGAAGACGGTGGCACCCGCTATGCCCCTACTCTTGCAAAACTCCACCAGATGCTTATAAAGAGGCTTCCCTTCGTACTTATCATCCTCTCCGAAAAATATGCGCACCAAAACCGCCTCTTCGCACTTCATAGCCATCTACCCACATTGTAGCCCAAAAAGGTCAAAGACAAACCCACAAAATTTGTGCCCATAAAGTAGGCAAAAAACTTTAAATACTCCCCGTTTAATATCAGGTTAAAGCTCTCGTAAGAAAAGGTGGAAAAGGTGGTAAAACCACCTGCCAACCCCGTTATCAAAAAAGCCCTGAGTTCTACGGATATATCCAACTTTTCCACCAAGTAAGAGAAGAAAAGGCCAATAAAAAAGGCACCCGTTAAATTGACCATCAAGGTTCCCACAGGAAATTCCACGCCGAACTTTTTTTGCAAAAACTTTGAAAGATAAAATCTCAATAGGGAACCAATAGCCCCACCTATAGCTATGGCTAAGAAGACACCCATACTTGTGTCCTCTCAATGCTTATTAGCCCTTCTTTCACATACTTTGTGAGTTCTTCCAAAAGGCTATTTACCTTCTCCTCCTTTTCCACAAACTCCACCACCACAGGAAGGTTGTAAGATAGCACCTCAATGCCCTCGTAGTGATACTCGCCCGTGGTTCCGTAGCCCATTATAGCCTTCAAAACCGTTGCACCGCCCACACCTTTGCTTTTTAAAAACTTTAAAAGCTTAGAATATAGCCTTTCTCCCTCAAGCCCCTCATCCTCCCTCATAAAGATCCGCACCAAGAGATAGTTGCCCTCAACCACAAGGAAATTGTATCATATATTTTCAATGCTCAGAATAGCCCTAACTGGCAATATAGGCTCTGGAAAATCCACCGTAGCGGAGTTTTTCAAGGAGTGCGGTTTTTATGTCTTTGATGCAGACCGCATAATAAAGGGATTTTATGAGGAGAGGGGAAAGGTGTATGAAGAGGTTCTGAAAGCCTTTGGGTATGAAATATTAGACCGAGGGGGAAACATAAACACAAAAAAGCTTGCGGACATTGTGTTTGCAGACAAAGAAAAGCTATTGCTTTTGGAAAGGATCACCCACTCTGCCCTTTATGAGCGATTGGAGGAGGAGTTTAAAAAACTGCCCGAGCAAGCCATAGCAGTGGTAGAGGCTTCCTTGGTTTTGGAGAAAAAAACACAGGGCAGGTATGACTTTGTGGTTTTGGTTTATGCGCCCTATGAGATTTGCAAACAGAGGGTCCTTGCCAAAGGCATGTCCTTGGAGGACTTTGAAAGAAGATGGCAAAAGCAACTTCCACCTGAAGAGAAGCTAAAAAAAGCCCACTATGTGATAGACAACAGCCAAAGCCTTGAAAGGACAAAGGAGAG
>DAIRFT010000044.1:0-5515 GCA_036794885.1 Thermocrinis sp.
TAAAGGCTTTTATAAAGATGGCTAAAGATCATGGCGTGGATTTTTCCCTCTTGGAAGAAGTAGATAAGATCAACCAGAGGAGGGCTGTCCAGTTTGTGGAAAAGGTCAAATCTGTGCTTTGGAGTTTGAAGGATAAAACCCTAGCAGTTTGGGGACTATCCTTTAAGCCAAACACTGACGATATAAGGGAGGCTCCCTCCCTAAGACTGGTGCCCATGCTTTTGAAGGAGGGTGCCCGCCTGAAGCTCTACGACCCGAAGGCTATGGAGAACTTTAAAAGGCTATATCCTCCCGGCAAGGACTTAGACTATGCACCAGATATGTATTCTGGGGTGGAGGGTGCCAGCGCACTGCTGATCTTTACCGAATGGGAGGAGTTTCAAAGGGCAGACCTAAACAGGGTAAAGGAGCTCATGGAACTTCCCATAATAATAGACGGCAGGAACATATACGAACCCGAGGTGGTTAGAGGGCTTGGGTTTGAGTACTACGGAGTGGGAGTGCCCTAAAGGACCTCTAACTTTGCCCGCAGAGCGCCCGCGGACTTTATAGCCTGAAGTATAGATATGATCTCCCTTGGGGTGGCACCCAACTTGTTTAGACTTTCCACCAATTGGGATACGGTGGCACCCCTAAGCTCAACAAGGCGCCTTTCCTTTTCCTCCACTTGGACTTCCGTCCTTGGCACCACCACCGTCTGCCCAGGTGAAAGGGGTGGAGGTTGAGAAACTTGGGGAGTCTCCTTTATAGTAACCGTTAACGTGCCCACTGCCACAGAGACAGGGTTTATAACCACATCTCCACCGAGCAGGACGGTCCCTGTCCTTCCGTCTATAACCACCTTGGCAACAGAAGGCACATCCACCTCTATGTCCTCCACACGGGCTAAGAAATCCACGACGCTCATACCCTGCGGAACCTTGAGCTTTATGGTGGAACTATCCAAAGCCTGTGCCACATTCTGCCCAAACTCGGTGTTTATTCTATCTTGGATGAGCTTTGCCAAGGAAAAGCTGGGATTATCTAAGTAAAGGAAGACCTCTTCCCTCTGCGGATACTCGGGTAAGGATCTTTCTACTATTGCACCGTTGGGAATTCTGCCCACTGTGGGTATGTTCTGAATTTGTCTGGCTCCCTGACCTCTTGCTTCGTATCCGCCCACGATTACCTGCCCCTGGGCTAAGGCATATATCTCTCCGTCTGCCCCTCTGAGGGGTGTTAGCAAAAGGGTTCCACCCTCCAAGCTCTTGGCGTCTCCTATGGACGCAACCTCCACATCTATGCTCATGCCTGGCTTTGCGTATGGGGGTAGCTTGGCAGTTACCATGACCGCCGCCACATTCTTTACAGTGATCCTGCGTGGATCTACTACAATGCCCATGCGGTTGAGCATGTTTGCTATGCTCCTTACGGTGAAAAGTGTAGCCTTGCCATCCCCGGTGCCTTTCAGACCTACCACCAGACCATAACCCACCAGGTAATTGCTCCTCTGACCCTCTATAACCGCTATATCTCTAACCTTTGTGCCGTAGGCAAGGCTAAAGAGCAGGACTAAAAGGGCAAGACCTTTGCCAATATGCGAGCCAACCATCCTGGGCTACCTCCGTCTGCCAAAAATCCTCTGCCGTCTATGTAAACCTCCAAATTGGCGATCTTATCGCTAGTTATGGTGTTTGATGAGTCTATGTCCTGTGGTCTAACTATACCCCTGAGCAGAACCTCCCTCTGGGCATTGTTCATGTAAAAGGCTTTCTTTGCCTCTATGAGCATGGTTCCGTTTGGATAGACCTTTACCACCCTACCCGCTAACCTGGTAGTAAGAAGTCCCGTCTGCTGAACCTTGCCGGTGCCTTTGGTTCCGAACTGACCCGATCCTTGGGCAGATAGCCTATCCAAGGTGCCCATGCTTATGCCAAAGAGGGAAGCCACCGATTCTTTAAAGCTGGTGGACCTCCCGGTTTGGTTTGCCACACTTTCCACTGCGTTTATGCTTTCAATCACCTGCACATAGATTGTGTCTCCTACCTTGCTTGCCTTTAGGTCCGAGTAGAGGTCGTTAAAACCCTCCTTTGGCATCAGGCTACCCTTTCCTGCGTATTCAACCTTTTGCTCTTGGGCAGGATAGGGATTTTTCCTTTCATACTCCTCTAATGTGGAGGGCTTTGGGGCGCATGAAAAAACAAAAGCTAAAATCAAAAACACACATGCAAACCTCATTCCTTCTCCCACCTCTCCTTTATTACACACTCCACTTCCACGAGCACCTTTTTTAATATAATTCCGCCAGCCCTCTTCATAGCCCTTTCCAAAAGCTCCGCAGTCCTTTCTCCCTCCTCCATGGGACACTCCACCACTATCTCGTCATGCACCAAGTTTATCACATGGGCTTGGACGTTTTCCCTTCTGACTTCTGCGTCAAATATCAGCACGGAGAGTTTTAAGAGGTCCGCACCTGTTCCCTGTATGGGATAATTGACCGCGTCTGGGAAAGTGTGGGCGGTGTATCTTCTGCCAAGCAAGGTATAACCCTCCGATTTACCTTTTTCCCTTAATTCTTTCTTCACTCTGTCGTGCCAATCCTTAAAGCCTCTAAAGTGTTCAAAAAATCTTGCTCTTATTTTTTCCGCTTCCTCAAGGGAAAGGTTTATACCATAGGAAGAGTAAGCGTATTCTGCTAAACCCTTTGCGGATATGCTGTATATGAGCCCAAAATTTACCGCCTTTGCCAACTGCCTCTCTTCCTTTGTAATTTCCTCCTCCTTCTTCCCCAAGAGCACGCTGGCAGTATATTTATGCATATCCCTCCCCTCCTTAAATACCCTTATCATGCTCTCATCGCTTACATACTCCGCGGCGATCCTCAGCTCTATTTGAGAAAAGTCCGCTATCACAAAAACGTTTCCTTCCTCCGCCTTAAAGATTCTTCTTAAACTCCGTGGAATGTTCTGCACATTTGGGTTCATAGAGGACATCCGCCCGGTTATTGCACCTATCTGCTTGAACTCTGGATACACCCTTTTCCTCCTCAAACCGCCCTTGATCTCCTCAAGCTTGTCTAAGTTCTTCTTTATTTCTCTTATCTTCAGAAGTTCCCTTACCGCAGGGTTTTCTATGTGCTCCGCCAAGTATTTATCATCGGTGGATATGTTGCCCTTTTCTGTTTTTGGAAGGTTTAAACCAAACCTTTTGACCAAAAGTTCTCCCACCTGCTTGGGAGACATTGGGTCCGTTCTGTATTTGACAAAAAAGTCCATCACCCTTTTTTGAAGCTCTTTTGAAAGCTCTTTTACGAGCCTTTCCAATTCCTCCACATCCACTGGGAGCCCGTTTCTTTCAAGCTTTGCCATCTCCTGAACAAAAGCCATTTCCACTATGGCGATGGGATTTTTGAGACCAAAGACCTTTGCGGTTCTGGTTTTAAGAAGGTTTTCTTCCACCACTGGTGCAAGGCTGTTTAACCTTTCAAGGAGCAGTGGAAAGAGCCTTCTGACCACCTCCACATCCAGGGCGGCGTACTCTAACTGTTCCTTTGAGAGCCTTGAGGAGCCCCAGTTGGAAAGCTGAAGGCTCTTGTCTAAGACCTCTCCCAGATACTGCATGGCTAACTTCTGGAGGGAGTGCCTGTCGGAGTCTCCCAACAATTGACTGGCGATCATGGTATCGAAGACTGCGTAGGGCTCTATTCCATAGCCAAGCAGATATTTCAGGTCAAACTTCAGATTATGCCCCACGATCCCTTTCTGAGAGAGCAAACCCTTTAAAAAGTTAATTCCCACATCTCCAAGCTCGTAAAGGTCCAAAAGGAGTATGTCCTCCTCAGTTCCCAACTGGACGAGCCTTATGGTGCTGTCTCCCACCGTTTCCGTGTCAATATACAAAAAGGGTATATCCTTAAAGCTCCCCTGCCACTTGGCGAGGGATTTTGGAGATGTGATGTATTCAAAGCTCACCTTCATAGCTCTTTACTGGGCTTAGCTTTTCTATCTCCATCTGCATGGCAGTTTCGTCGCAGGAGGGAAATTTGACACAGTTTATGCATTCCCCCCAGACCTTGTGGGGCAGGTTCTCTTTGCTTACCGTGTAAAAGCCAAGCTTTTCAAAGAAGTCCAAGGCATAGGTTAGCACAAACACCCGTTTAACGCCAAGCTCCTCTGCCTCTTTCAAGCATGCCTGCACCAAGGCTGAACCTATTCCCCTGCCCTTCTTGGACTTCATGACCGCCAAGCTTTTAATCTCCGCCAAATCCTCCCACACCACATGCAAGGCAGAACATCCCACGGAGTTTAAGAAGAATCTTTAAGGCGGAGGAAGGAAACGTTTTTGTGATAGCGGACTTTTCTCAAATAGAGCTGAGGATCGCCGCGGAGTATGTAAGCGATGAGAGCATGATAAGGGTATTTAAGGAGGGGAGGGATATGCATAAATATACTGCCAGCGTGCTCTTGGGGAAGAAGGAGGAGGAAATTACAAAGGAAGAGAGGCAGTTGGCAAAGGCGGTAAATTTTGGGCTCATATACGGCATATCCGCAAAGGGTTTGGCAGAATACGCTTACTCTTCCTACGGCGTAGCCCTTTCCCCCGAGGAAGCGGAAAAAATAAGAGCAAGATTTTTTGAACACTTCAGAGGCTTTAAGGATTGGCACGACAGAGTGAAGAAGGAATTAAGGGAAAAGGGTAAGTCGGAGGGTCATACCTTGCTTGGTAGAAGATACACCGCCCATACTTTCCCGGACGCGGTCAATTATCCCATACAGGGAACCGGTGCGGACCTCTTAAAACTCTCCGTGCTGATCTTTGACGCAGAGGTCAGAAGGGAAAACATCCGAGCCCATGTGATAAACTTGGTGCATGATGAGGTGGTGGTGGAATGTCCCATGGAGGAAGGGGAAAGGACTGCGGAGCTTTTGGAGAGGGCTATGAAGAGGGCTGGCGGGATTATACTAAAAAAGGTGCCCGTGGAGGTAGAGTGTGTAATAAAGGAGAGGTGGGAGAAGGAATAAGTTCCTTTAGGGCACTCCCACTGCGTAGTATTCAAACCCAAGTCCTCTAACCACCTCGGGTTCGTATATGTTCCTACCGTCTATTATTATGGGAAGTTCCATGAGCTCCTTTACTCTGCTCAGGTTTGCCCTTTGAAACTCCTCCCATTCGGTAAAGATCAGCAGTGCGCTGGCGCCCTCCACCGCAGAATACATATCTGGTGCATAGTCTAAGTCTTTGCCGGGAGGATACAGTTTTTTAAAGTTCTCCATAGCCTTCGGGTCGTAGAGCTTCAGCCGGGCACCCTCCTTCAAAAGCATGGGAACCAGTCTCAAAGAGGGAGCCTCCCTTATATCGTCGGTGTTTGGCTTAAAGGATAGTCCCCAAACTGCCAAGGTTTTGTCCTTTAAACTCCAAAGCACAGATTTAACCTTTTCCACAAACTGGACAGCCCTCCTCTGGTTGATCTTATCTACCTCCTCCAAGAGGGAAAAATCCACGCCATGATCTTTAGCCATCTTTATAAAAGCCTTTA
>DAIRFT010000007.1:0-9751 GCA_036794885.1 Thermocrinis sp.
GCGGTAGGGTGTTGATCTCGTCCAAGTATATGACCGCACCGGGGGTCTGCAAAGCTTTTATAAGGTCTGAGAAAACGCGCTTTGTTCCCTTTTTGGGGTCAAACTCATAGGTGTAAGTTAGGTCCTCCTTTTCCATCTTTGAGTGGCATGGGATGATGTAAAGGGGTCTGTTGGTAAGGGCGGAGAAAACTTCCACTAAGAAGTTTTTGCCCACGCCCGCATCTCCCTCCAGTATAAGTATGCCCTCTCCAAAGCTGAGCTGGTCTTTGACCATAGAGACAAACCTTTCTAAGTTATAAACAAACCAGGGGGTTTCCTCATAAGAGACAAAAAGAGGAAGCCTGTAGGGTTCGTAAGAGAAAAGTCCCTGTAAGTGCCTGAGGTAGTTCCTTACCCACTTGGGCATTGACTTTAATTCTTTTACGGGCAAGAGGTTTGAGTATCTTTTGGGCTCCAAAAGGACGCCATCTTCCCTCTCAAAGGCTATTTTTGCGTATATCTCACCACCTATGGGCAACTTTTCCTCCACCTTTAGCCTCCAAGAGAGCCTTCTGCGCTCACCACCAAACTTTGGAAAATCCTCCCTGCCAAAGAACACCCTGTCCTCGGTGGTGGTTATCTTGAACCTTTTTAGCCTGTATGAGATGACCTTTTCCTGCAAGAGCCTTTGGAGGTTTTGCTCTCCTTCCCTGCTTAGTTCCCTCGGCAGTGTGCCCAAGAACTCCCTAAAGTTCTTTACCTCCTCCATGGCTTCAAGCTCTTCAAGGTCTTGGCTCTCTTTGCCCTCAAGGGCTACCTTTAGTTCCTCCAAAGCCCTTGTCAGTCTGTTTTTAAGCTCCCTTTCCAACTCCTCCTTTGCCCTTGAAAGCCTTTCAAACTCTTCTCCGTCCGCATTTCGGAGCCATTCTTCTATTTCCTTTAGCTCCCTTTGACCCGCTGTGCCCCTTTGGACCTTTTCCCTTATTTGCTCCAAAAATAGCTCTAACCTCTTCTTTTTGAGTAGCCCCTCCGCCTCAAAGTAAAGCTCTCTTACCCTTCTAAGGGGAATGTCCAAGCTGGCAATCTCCTTGAGGGAGTTTAGGTTATCCAACTGGGACAGATCCCTTGCCTTCTGCACTTTAGAGACAAATTCCTTGTAGGACCTTTCCGCCTGCTTTAGGACTTTTTCCTGTCTGTCTTTGGGATAGATAAAATCCACCAAGTTGGAGCCAAGCTTTATAAGTTGGTAGAGCTTTCTGTCTTTGTCCTGTAGCCATCGGCTGGTGTATATGGAGCCGTCCTTTGATACCTTTACCACCGAGTAGCCAAAGCCCTCGAGGGTCTGCAAATACTGGGGAGTTTGCAGGTCCAGTATGCCAAGATGGTTTTCCTCTGCGTCCGCCAAAAACACGAACAGACCCTCTGGGTCCCCGTCCAATTGGGAAACCTTTAGGGGAACATCTATCTTATAAAGTTCTTCCTCCTTGTATGCGTCCAAGACTACAACCTTACCCTCTTCGCCCAAAATTAGCCTTCCGTTTATTAGGGCTACCGCCCTGCCAGCCCTGTAGGGAAATTTTTTTAGCAAGTTCCCACCCAAGCTGTATATGGCAGAACCCTCCGTGCCAGTGATGAACAGTTTGGATGGTGTTAAAAACTTTATAGCCCTTAGCTCTCCTATCTCACTCACGCTGAAGCTACTTTTGAACTCCACCCTCTGCAGAGAGAGGTCTTCTCCCACATCGATGGCATAAATTCTGTTTCCCACCACTCCAAAGGCTAAAACTCCCCGCATTAGGTCCAAGCCCATGGATGGTCTTATGCCCTCCTGGGAAAGCTTAAAGCTCTTCCAAGTGGCTGGGTTCTCCGGGTCCTCTATGCGATAGACCACCAAATAGGGAGGTGTAATGAGGATAAGAGAGTTTTCTTTAAAAAGGATCTCTGAAACCACCTGTGCGGGTGGGCGTGCGGGAAGTCTGTGTAGCCTACCCCTCCAGTCATAAAACTGAAATAGCCCGTACCTTCTTCCTACCAAAAGCCAACGGGCATCCTCGGAAACATCCAAGGTTTCTATCCAATACTCCTCCACCTTTGGGTCTGGGTCCTGCTGAAGGTCCTGCTCCAGCCACAGCTTCAGAACACCCTTTGAAGTAGATATCTCGTAAACTTCCTCTGTTTGCTTTTCTTTTCTACCAAAGAGTCTTTTAAGAAGTTCCATACAAAAGGAGTTTAAGCCCAAAGGTAAGAAGGCGGTATAAGTTTTTTGTTATATGCTTATAAGCTTACTTTATACCGCCTCCCTAAAGACATACTTGGGCTTGAGCCGTTGACTTACCACCTCTTCGTCTATTATTACCTTCTTTACGTTCTTCTTGGAGGGCACTTCAAACATCACATCCACCATTATCTCTTCCATTATTGCCCTGAGCCCTCTGGCACCCGTTTTGCGTTTTATAGATTCCCTCGCAATTTCCCGCAGGGCGCCCTCGGTAAATTCAAGCTCTACGCCTTCCATCTCAAAGAGCTTTTTGTATTGCTTCACCAAGGCATTTTTGGGCTCCACGAGAATTCTTACCAGGTCCTCCTCCGTCAGCTCATCAAGGACTGCGATTACGGGGAACCTGCCTATAAACTCGGGGATCATGCCAAAGTGCACTAGGTCGTCGGGCTCCACATATGAGAGTACATTGCCCTCAATGCTCTGTTTGCCTATGGCAGATTCAAAGCCCACCACCGACTTTCCGAGCCTTCTCTTTATTATTTCCTCAAGCCCCACAAAGGCACCACCGCAGATAAAGAGTATGTCTGTGGTATCCACTTGTATAAACTCCTGATGAGGGTGCTTTCTGCCACCCTGTGGGGGCACGTTTGCCACCGTTCCCTCTACGATCTTTAAGAGGGCTTGCTGAACACCTTCGCCGGACACATCTCGGGTTATGGAGGGGTTTATGCCCGACTTTTTGGCAATTTTGTCTATCTCGTCAATGTATACTATACCCTTTTGGGCGAGCTTTACATCATACCCACAGTTTTGCAAGAGCCTTGTTAGCACATTCTCCACATCCTCTCCCACATATCCCGCTTCCGTTAAGCTGGTGGCGTCCGCTATGGCAAAGGGTACATTGAGTATTTTTGCCAAAGTTCTAGCAAGCAAAGTTTTTCCTGAACCCGTAGGTCCTATCATAAGGATGTTGCTCTTTTCTATCTCCACGTCCTCCAGCCTTACACCCAGCTCCTTCATTCTGACCCGCTTGTAATGGTTATAAACCGCCACCGATAGGATCTTTTTGGCTTTTTCCTGTCCTATTACATACTGGTCTAATATGGCTTTTATTTCATCGGGCTTTGGTAGTTCTTGAACCTGATGCTGTGCCAACTGGCTCTTTTGTTCTCTTATTATTGCCTCGCAGGTGGATACACACCTATCGCATATGTAGGTGTCGTTGGGACCAGCGATGAGGACCAAAACCTCCTCTTGGCTCCTACCACAAAAGGAACATCTGTGTCCTGCTGTTTTTCTGTTCATCCTTTTCAAATTTATGTCCTTTTGGCTATCACCTTATCCACTATGCCATACTCCATAGCCTCTTGGGCAGACATGAAGTAGTCCCTTTCCACATCCCTCTCTATCTTCTCTAAGGGTTGCCCGGTGTGGAAGGCGAGTATTTCGTTTAGCATCTGCTTTATCCTCTTTATCTCCTCTGCGTGGATTATTATGTCCGTTGCCTGACCAGTTATACCGCCTAAGGGCTGGTGGATCATAATGCGAGCATGAGGCAGGGCATACCTTTTACCCTTGGCACCCGCAGAGAGCAAAACCGCACCCATAGACGCCGCCTGTCCCACGCAGATGGTAACCACATCGGGCTTTATATACTGCATGGTGTCGTAAATTGCCATACCGGCGGTAACGGAACCACCGGGAGAGTTGATATACATGTATATGTCCTTTTCGGGGTCCTGGGCTTCCAAAAAGAGAAGCTGGGCAACGATCAGGTTTGCCACATGGTCGTCTATGGGATAGCCAAGCAAAACGATCCTGTCCTGCAGTAGCCTTGAGTATATGTCGTAAGCCCTTTCACCCCTTGGGGTCTGTTCTATAACTATGGGCACCAGCTGGTCAATCATTTTTTTCCTCCTTCTTTTCTTCAACTTCAATCACCTGAACTTTACTCATTATATCCTCTAAGGCTTTCCTCCTCAGAACATCCCCCTTTATTACCTCCTCCAAGTTTCTTGATTGCACATCAGCCTTTATTTGCTCTGGGCTGACACCATAAGCCTGTGCCAGCTTTGTGTATTCCTCCTCCAGGTCCTTTTCCTCTGCCTGCAGGTTCTTTGTTTGTGCGTATTTATCAAGGATGTATCTTAGCTTTATGTTTGCAATTGCCTGGGGCAAAAGCTCCTGTGCCAACCCTTGAACGTTTATGTATCGTGTGTCTATGCCCAAAGAAGATAGTTCCCTGAGTCTTCTTTCCACCAAAAAGCTCAGCTCCCTCCTGAGGAGGGTCTGAGGGACCTCAAACTCATGAAGTTCAATGAGTTTTTTGGCTACCTCTTCCTCTATGAGGAATTTCTTGTAGTTTTCAAGGTTTTCCTTGACCATCTGTCTGATCTTTTCCTCCGCAGAAGACCAAGTGTCTCCGAGCCCCAGCTCCCTGGCAAAGTCGTCGCTTACCTCCGGCAGGACTTTTTCCTTTATCGCCCTTATAGAAATTTTCACCTTTGCCTTTCCTACCACCTTGCCCTCCGCATCAAAAAGGTCCACGCTTTCCACTTCCACCTCTTCCCCTTCCTTTTTGCCCAGCAGTGCTTTGTCTATCTCTTCCCTCAAGAACCTCTGTCCTACTATAACCGTGGTCTCTCCTTCGGAGGTCTCTCCGCTCTCTAAGTCTTCCACCCTGTAGTCTATTACCACCAAATCTCCCTCTTTTATTTCTCTATCCACGGGCTCCCAAAGGGCGTGTTGCTCTCTTAATCTGTTTATCTCCTCTTGAACCATCTCCTCCTTGAACTCAACTTTCGGAATCTCCACCCGCAGGTTTTCTATCTCTTGGAGCTTTAGTTCAAAGCTTGGGGGAACCTCAAAGACCACACGGTAGGCTACCTTTTCTTCTTTTTCTTCAAGCTGGACCTCTTCAAGGTATATGTCCGCGGCGGGCTTTAGACCGCTCTCCTCTATGGCTTTTGACAAAGTGGCGTCCGCAACCCTTTTACCCACCTCCTCCCTTATGTAGTCCTTGTATTTTGCCTTTATGAGCCACAGGGGAGCCTTTCCCTTTCTGAAGCCCTCAACCTCTGCGTTTTGCACCAACTCTTGGTATATGTTCTCCAAGCTTTTCTTTACCACATCTCCCTGGACTTCCACCAAAAGGCTTTTGAATAGTCCTTCTCTGTCCTCAAGGCTGACCTTCATATAAACCTCCTTAGAGTTTATGCGGGTGGAGGGAGTTGAACCCTCACGGGCGTATGCCCACGGGATCCTAAGTCCCGCGCGTCTGCCAATTCCGCCACACCCGCTTAGGGTTTAAAATTATAACATGCTTGTAGTTTTCATATTGTTAGCCTTTTTTGGCTTTTCAAGTGCGTCCGTGGTGGCAAGGGTGGGTTCAGAAACCATAAAGAAGGATGAACTTTATGAATACTTTAACTCCTACTGGAGGGAAATATTGCATCTACCTATAGCAAGGGCTACAAAGGAGGATGTGCAAAATTTTCTGGTGGAGCTTGTCAGGTCCAAGGTGATAAGGCAAGAAGCCAAAAGGATGGGTATAAGCTTAAGAGATGCGGAGGTGGAGGATTACATACAAAAAAACATCGGTTCAAAAAACCTAAGCTCGGTAGCCCTTTATTTGATAAAGACGGAGCTCTTGGTGGATAAGATCGCAGAAAGGCTCTATAAAGGTTCCGAGATCACCGAAAATCAGGTGGTTGCCTACTATTATTTGAACCTTAGGGACTTTAAAATGCCCGCCCAGGTTAGGTTGGAGCGTTTTGTGGCAGATAGCTTGGAAAGTGCCAACGAGCTTTACTACAGGCTCTCAAGGGGAATAGAGTTTTGGGAGGACATAAAAGGAGTTAAGAAGGGAGAAGCCATGTGGTATTCTATGCAAGCGTTGCCTGATGTGTTAAAGACACAGCTGAGCCCTTACGAGGTGGGAAGGGTTTCAAAGCCCATATACACGGATGCGGGCTATGTGGTCTTTAGGGTGGTAGGAAGGAGGAACGAGGGTATCCTCCCGTTAGAGGAAGCTAAACCCATGGTTAGGGCTAAACTTATAAGGGAAAAAAGACAGGAGGTTTTAAAGGAATGGTTGGAGAAAACCTTAAAAAACTATCGAGTGGAATTCTACTTTTCACAGCTTTAGTGGTTTTTTCCTTTGCCCAAGGGCTGGTGGATAGGGTAGTGGCGTCTGTAAACGGAGACCCTATCCTTGAGGGCGATGTAAAACTGGGTATGCTCTTTTACAACACCACCGACAAAAGGGAGGTAGTCTCAAGGCTTGTGGATGTATGGCTCATCAATCAGTTCCTTCAGGGAAAGGGCGTTGGCGTGCAGGAGGAGCTTTTGGACCAAACCCTGATCAAAATAGCACAGGCTAACAACATGAGCCTTGAAAGACTGCAAAATGAACTCCAAAAGGAGGGGCTTACACTAAGGGACCTCAAGGAGTTTTTAAGAAAGGAGATCTTATTCAGTCAGGGCATATACGCGGTACTTTTGGGGGAGGTAAATGTGTCCGCCCTGGACTTGGAGTTGGAAAAGCTCAAAAGGGGAGAGGTGGAGGTAAAGAGGTTGGTGGAGGTGGTAGTGGTAGATAAAAAGGACGGGGAAAGGCTGATGAGAGCCCTTGAGAAGACCAAGGACCCGCGGGAGCTTGCCAAAACCCTTGGGCTGGAGGTGGAGACCCTTTTAGTAAAGAAAGGAGAGTTGGTGGAGAGCCTTGATAAGGAAGTTTGGAACGCCAAGGTGGGGGAGCTGGTCTTTGGGGAGGACAAAGAACACATATACGTAGCCAAGGTGGTGGAAGTTAGGGAAGAGTATAAAGGAAAGTCTTTGGAAGAGCTAAAAGAGGAGCTACTTGAGAAAAAACTTGAAGAGAGAAAGAGGGAGCTTTTGCAGAACCTGAGGAAGAAGAGCTTTATAAGGATAATGGGATGAACTGGGAGCTAATTGCCACCGGTTTTTACCTGGGAAGGTTTAGGTATGCGCCGGGGACTGTGGGAACCCTTTTGGGGGTGCCCTTGGCTTACCTTTTTGGTTTTAAGTGGTGGTTGGTGCTTTTGGTGGGTGTTTTCCTTTACTTTCTTGGGGTTAAATCTGCAGAATACATGATGGAACTTACGAAGGAGGAGGACCCAGAGGGCGTGGTAATAGACGAAATAGTAGGATACTTTTTTGCCTTTCTGTTTCTTGAGCCCACTTTAAAAACGCTTCTTTTAGCCTTTGTTCTTTTTAGGCTTTTGGACATTCTCAAGCCCTTTCCCATAAATCTTTTTGAGAGAATTCCCAAGGGGCATGGCGTTATGGCGGATGATGTGGCTGCAGGGCTTTTAACAGGGTTTATACTTTATCTGATAATTTAAGGAGGTGGAAAAATGTGGAGAGTTTTATATACAGGTCAAAGACCACAGCACGAAAACATTGCCCTTGACCAAATAATGCTTGAGCTCAGGGCTCAGGATAAAATTCCCAACACCATAAGGTTTTTGCAGTTCAAGCCCGAATGCGTGCTCATAGGCTACCATCAATCGGTGGAACAGGAGGTACGCCTTGAATACACCCAAAGGGAAGGCATAGAGGTAGGAAGGCGGATCACTGGCGGTGGTGCCATATACTTTGACGAGACCCAAATAGGTTGGGAGATAATCGCAGACAGAAACAGTTTCGGAGAAAACATAAGCTTTGAGGAGCTAACCGCAAAAATATGCAACGCGGTAGCGAAGGGACTTCAAAAGCTGGGCATTCCTGCCCAGTTTAGACCAAGGAACGACATAGAGGTGGAGGGCAGGAAGATCTCGGGTACAGGGGGCGTTTTTGAAGGGAAAGCCTTTCTCTATCAGGGAACTGTGCTCATGGACTTTAATGTGGAGCGCATGCTAAAGTCTTTGCAAATTCCTGTAGAAAAGCTAACCTCAAAGGGTATAAAGTCCGCAGAGGACCGGGTAGAATGGGTCAAAAGATACTTGGGAAGGATGCCAGAAAAGGAGGAGGTCTTTTCCGCCATACTGGAGGGGCTATCGGAAGAGCTTGGCGTACAATACCAATGGGGAGAGCTTACAGAAGAAGAAAAAAGACTTTTGGAGGAGAGAAAGGAATACTACAGGAGCCCAGAATGGGTTTATGAAGTAAAGAGGTCCTCCTCGGAGCCGGAGCTCTTGTTTGGAATATACCGCTGTTTGGGCGGCACCTTTAGGGTCTCCGCCAAGGTGGACCCAGACAGAAAACTCTTGGAACAGGTGATCATAAACGGCGACTTTTTTGTGGAGCCCAAAAGGCTCATATACGACCTTGAGGCATACCTAAAACATACACCCTTGCAGGATGTGGAAAGAAGAATAAGGGAGTTTTTCAAGGATAGACAATGGGAAGGGCTGAACCTGACGGTGGATGACATAGTCTCCGCGGTGATGTTCCCGCTCACAAAGACGGAGGGGCTTGATTTGGGTGTGGAAAAAAAAACTCTGAATAACATAATCGGTAGCATAGGGGGAGGGTTAGTTGAAAACCTAAAAAAAGCAAAGGTTATGCTTTTGCCTTATTGTGCCAAGCCTCGTTGGTGCGATTACAGACATTTGGACGATTGCGGGGAGTGTGGAGGTTGCACGGTGGGAGATGCCTACAGGCTTGCCTACCAAAAGGGCATGATTCCCATAACCATCACCTCCTTTGAACTTTTGAGGGACACCCTCAAGTGGTGCGCGGAAAATGGCTACACCTACATAGGACACTGCTGTTATGAGTTCTACGAAAAGAGGTACGAAATCTTTCAAAAGGCGAGCAAAGAGGGGGCAAAGGGTGTTCTCTTTGACATTGTGGGAACCACCTGCTACAGCTTGGGAGTGGAAGAAGAGGAGAGGGCATACCATGGCGAGTTTACTGTGGAGCTGGACCTTATAAAGGATGCCTTAGTCAAATCCCTGAGCGTAAAGGAGGATGAAAAGGTTTCAGAAAGGGTGCAAAGAAGACACTTTGATTTTTCTCCCTTCTTTGAGGACTTTGTGCCATCTTATTACAAAAAGCCAAAGGCGGTGCCAACGCCGGAAGAGGACAGGACAAGAACAGCCCTCCAAAAGGAGGTATTTTTGGGGGACGCAACCATAGATGGCAAAACCGTTAGCTACGAGACCGCCTTTGAAACACTCACTGAATGGCTAAGAAGTGCCAAAAAGCCCACGGTGGTGGTGGGTCCCCTCTTGCTATGGGATTGGCAAGAGGAAGAACTAAGCCAAAAGGCAAAAGCCCTGAGGGAAATAATAGACAGGATAGGAAAGCTTCAGGTTAAGGTCCTTCCGGACTATCGCCCCAAGCTAAAAAAATACGACCCATCGGTGGAGATGGACCCTCCGAACCCCCATGAAAGCATACTCCACGACCAAAACGACCTAACCATCCTTGTGGGAGTTCACTGCTACAGGACGGACTTTGTGATAAGGCTCCTTAGAAAGCACACCCCCACCAAGGTGGTTGCCCTCTGTGGTCTTTATGGGCACCCAGAAGCCCATCTATCCACAAGCTTTACAGATGCAGAAAAATTGCTTAATATTCTAA
>DAIRFT010000007.1:9851-19569 GCA_036794885.1 Thermocrinis sp.
GAAGCCCATCTATCCACAAGCTTTACAGATGCAGAAAAATTGCTTAATATTCTAAACTTATGGAAGGATTAGCCCTTGAGAGGCGGGCGTTGGACATTATTCCTTTCCCCGCCCTTTTGATAGACAAAGACTACCAAGTGGTTTTTATGAACAAAAGGGCAGAGGAACTCTATACCAATGGTGGTCAAACTTGCTACCAGATCAGCCATTCCTTTTCTGAACCCTGCCACTTTCACAAAGACCACCCCTGCCCCCTAAAGGAGATTAGGGAAAAGAGTCTCAAAGAACACTCCGTCATTCACAAACACAAAACCGAGAAGGGAGAGGAATACCATCTGGTAAAGACAGTTTATATGCCAGAATATGACCTCTTTTTGGAGCTACACATCCCCTTGGAGGAGTTATTGTCCGCCTTTGATACAGCCCAGCTAAGACCGGAACTTTTGATAGATTCAGGTCCCCTTGCCTTCTTTCTGCGGGAAAACAAAGAGGGCTGGCCCGTCAGGGATGCTTCCAAAAGTGTTCATGATCTCACCGGCTACACGGTGGAGGATTTTCTGGGCGGTAAGATAGACTATGCGTCCCTTATTCATCCGGGGGATTTGGAAAGGGTATCCCAAGAGGTGGCAACCTATACCAACACCAACAAGGATTTTTGGACCCATCAGCCCTACCGGATCATTACGAAGGACGGAAAGGTTAAATGGGTGCTTGACCATACGGTAAGCGTCAAGGACAACCAGGGCAACATAGTTGGCTATTACGGCTATGTGATGGATATATCCGAGTTCTATGAGAAGGAAGGGCTCTTTAGGCTCCTTGCGGAAAACAACCCAAACGGCGTGATCCTGTATGACTTTCAGGAGGACAAGATTGTCTATGCCAACAGAGTTTTTCTTAGAATGCTCAAATACCAGGAGGAGGAGGTTATAGGGAAAAGTGTATTGGCTTTTGTGGATCCAAAAGATTTAGAAAGGGCAAAAAGGCTAATAGAAAGAGTAAAAGCAGGTTTCAAGAAGCACGCAGAAGCCATTTTGAGGCTCACAACAAAAACAGGAAAAGTTAAATGGTTCAAGCTTGTAGGACATCCGGTTATATGCAAAAACAAGGGACATTTGCTTATCACCCTCATGGACATAACAAGGGATAAAGAAAGGGAAAGAAGACTCTTTTATTTGGCAACCACCGACAAGCTTACAAAACTTTTGAACAGACATGCGGGCATTAAAATGTTTGAAAATGTGCTCTATCAAGCCCAAAGGTATGGGGTTCCCTTCTCTCTTCTCATACTTGACATTGACGACTTCAAAAAGATCAACGATGAGCTTGGGCACTTGGCGGGGGACCTTGCCTTACGCAAAGTAGCAAAAGCCATAAAGAAAGGCACAAGAAAAAGTGATGTAGCCATAAGGTGGGGCGGTGAGGAATTTTTGATACTTTTGCCCCATACCGCAGACCCCCTTCCCATTGGTGAAAAGATAAGAAGGCTAATAAATGCCATAAGTATAGACGGATATGGTCCCCTGAGCGTCTCCGTGGGTGCCACCACCTACCGGGAGGGTGACACCATAGACAGTATGGTCCAAAGGGCGGACAGCGCCCTCTATTCTGCAAAAAGGAAAGGTAAAAATCAGGTTGAATTAGCTTGAAAAGTGCAAGGGTTGGTCTATTTTAATCCTTTATGCAGTGGATGAAAAACATTTTCATATGGATCCTTATCATTGGCTTTATGATCCTTGCCTTTAATATGTTTAGCGGTTCAGAGAGGGACAAGGGCGTAAGGACGCCCATAAACACAGTCCTTGAACTGGCAAAGGAAGGTAAGCTAAAGGAGGTCAAAATAAAGGATAACACCCTTGTGGGCATAACCACCGAGGGGCAAAAGATAGAAACGGGCTTGCCACCGGGGACAGACATAGTTAGCCAGCTCATAGAGAAGGGCGTTAGAGTGGAGGTGGCTGTTCAAGAACACGGTGGTTGGTGGCTAACCTTTTTAATCTCTTGGCTACCCATCCTGCTGTTTATTGGCATATGGATCTACATGATGAGGCAAGTTAGCGGTGGGGGTGGAGGTGGCACAAGGGGTGCTTTTAGCTTTGGCAAAAGCCGGGCAAAGGTCTATATTGACGAAAAGCCAAAGGTAACCCTTAACGATGTGGCGGGCATGGACGAGGTAAAGGAAGAGGTAAAGGAGATCATAGAGTATCTGAAGGACCCCATAAAGTTTCAAAGGCTGGGCGGAAGACCTCCAAAGGGTGTTCTGCTCTATGGTGAGCCGGGGGTAGGAAAGACCCTTTTAGCCAAAGCAATAGCGGGAGAAGCCCACGTGCCCTTTATATCGGTCTCTGGCTCGGACTTTGTGGAAATGTTTGTGGGTGTGGGTGCGGCAAGGGTGCGGGACCTTTTCGAAACTGCCAAAAAACACGCCCCGTGCATCATATTCATAGACGAAATAGACGCAGTTGGAAGGTCAAGGGGTGCCTTCAACTTGGGAGGAGGACACGACGAGAGAGAGCAAACCCTAAACCAGCTTTTGGTGGAAATGGACGGCTTTGACACCTCCGAGGGCATAATAGTTATCGCCGCCACCAACAGACCGGATATACTGGACCAAGCCCTGCTCAGACCCGGAAGGTTTGACAGGCAGATCTTCATTCCAAAGCCCGATGTTAAGGGAAGGTATGAAATACTTAAGGTGCATGCCAAAAACAAAAAGCTGGCACCCAATGTGGATTTGGAGATCGTGGCAAGGGCAACGCCCGGTTTTAACGGTGCAGACCTGGAGAACATCCTTAACGAGGCAGCCCTTTTAGCCGCAAGGAAAGGAAAAGAATACATAGAGATGCAAGACATAGAAGAAGCCATAGACCGGGTTACCATGGGCTTGGAGCGTAAAGGTATGGTCATATCTCCCAAGGAGAAGGAGAAGATAGCCTACCACGAGGCGGGGCATGCCATAATGAGCCTGATGGTGCCGGGCTCCGACGCCCTACATAAGGTCTCCATCATACCAAGGGGTATGGCTTTGGGCGTTACCCAACAACTACCCATTGACGACAAGCACATGTACGACAGACAGGATCTTATAGGAAGGCTCATAGTCCTCTTTGGCGGAAGGGCAGCGGAAGAGGTTTTTTATGGCAAAGAGGGCATAACCACCGGTGCGGAGAACGACCTGCAAAGGGCAACGGAGCTTGCCTACAGGATGGTCTCCATGTGGGGTATGAGCGAGAAGGTGGGTCCCTTGGCGGTAAGGCGTGTGGCAAATCCCTTTTTGGGTGGCATGACCACCTCCATAGACATAAGCGAGGAAATGAGAAAGGATATAGACGAAGAGGTCAAAAAGATCTTAACAGAAGCCTACGAGACCGCCAAGGCAATCGTAGAAACCTACAAAGAGCCCTTGAGGGCTGTGGTTAAAAGGCTCCTTGAGAAGGAGACCATCTCCTGCGAGGAGTTTGTGGAAGTGATGAAGCTCTACGGCGTTGAAGTAAAGAACGAATGCAAGAAGGAAGAGTTTAAGAAAGAGCCCGCCAAGGAAGAGGTTAAAGTTTAAAATTAAAAAGGAGGTGGAAAGATGGGAATGACAATAACCGAGAAGATCATCGCAGACCATGCCGGCAAGAAGGAGGTAAAGCCGGGGGATTTAGCAACCGTAAAGATAGACTTGGCAATGGCAAACGACGTAACCGCCCCGTTGGCTATAAGGATCCTTGAAAAATACCACATAGACAAGGTCTTTGACCCAGAAAAAATTGCCTTGGTCCTTTCCCACTTTGTGCCCGCCAAGGATATAAAGTCCGCCGAGCAGGCAAAGATGGTCAGAGACTTTGCTAAAAAGCACAACATAAAGTGGTTCTTCCAAGAGGGAGAGGGCATAGAGCATACGATCCTACCGGAGGAAGGTCTCGTGGTTCCCGGGGACCTGGTGGTGGGTGCGGACTCTCATACATGCACCTACGGTGCCCTTGGAGCTTTCTCCACAGGTATGGGCTCCACCGACATAGCCTACGCCATGGCGACGGGAGAAACCTGGCTGAGGGTTCCCCACTCCATGAAGTTCATTTTCTACGGAAAGCCTTCCGCATGGGTGATGGGCAAAGACCTGATTTTGCACACCATAGGGCAGATAGGCGTGGATGGAGCCCTCTACAAAGCTATGGAGTTTGAAGGTGAAGCCATAAGGCACCTTTCCATGGACCAGCGCTTTACCATCACCAACATGGCGGTGGAGGCGGGGGCAAAGAACGGCATAATTGCACCCGATGAAAAGACCCTACAGTATGTATCCCAGAGGGCAAAAAAACCTTGGAAGGTCTATCACAGCGACCCGGATGCAGAATATTCAGAAATTTACGAGTGGGACGCGGGCAAGTTGGAGCCTTTGGTAGCATGGCCTTATTTGCCCTCCAATGTTCATCCAGTAAGCGCATCCACCCACATAAGCATAGACCAAGCCTTCATAGGCTCCTGCACCAACGGAAGGATAGAGGACCTTCGGGTCGCCGCAAAAATATTGAAGGGAAGAAAGGTGCATCCCTATGTTAGGTGTATAGTGATCCCAGCTTCTAAGAAGGTTTATACGCAGGCGTTGAAGGAAGGTCTTATTGACATATTCTTGGAGGCTGGGTGCGTGGTTTCTGTCTCCACCTGCGGTCCATGCCTTGGGGGTCATATGGGCATTCTGGCGGAAGGGGAAAGGTGCATATCCACCTCCAACAGAAACTTTCCTGGAAGGATGGGACATCCAAAGAGCGAAGCCTACTTGGCAAACCCTGCAGTGGTTGCAGCGAGCGCAGTGTTGGGTAGGATCGCCCATCCCGAGGAAGTTGTGAGCCTAAAGGAGGTGGAGGAAGCCTTAGTATGATGCCCTATGAAGAAGCCCTAAGTATAGTCCTTTCCCATTGTCCCACCCTTTCCACCGAAAGGGTCTATATTTTGGACGCCTTGGGTAGGGTTTTGGCGGAGGATGTGCTATCAGAGGAAGACAGACCCTCCTTTGACAACTCCGCCATGGATGGATACGCAGTCCACTGGGAGGACATCAAGGATGCACCGGTGGAGCTTTTGGTGGTGGGGGAGCTACCCGCAGGTGCAGGGGAGACCTTTGAACTTCCAAGGGGTTGTGCAGTTAAGATCTTTACAGGGGCGCCAATTCCAAAGGGTGCCACGACGGTGGTGCCAGTAGAATACACCGAGGCAAAAGACGGAAAGGTTTTAATAAAAGGGACCTTTAAAGAGGGGGCAAACGTAAGAAGAAAGGGCGAAGAGCTAAAGGCTGGAGAGATAGTCCTACAAAAGGGAACTATTCTAAGACACTATGAGGTGGGTCTTTTGGCTTCTTTAAACAAGGTTCATGTAGAGGTATCAAGAAAGCCAAGAGTGGCAGTGCTATCCACTGGAGATGAGATAAGGGACTTGGGAGAACCCATCACAAAGCCATCCCAGATAAGAACATCCAACGGCTACACCCTTATGGCGGGTATTTCCCTTGCAGGGGGAAAACCCCATTATCTTGGCATAGTTCCCGATGAGCCAGATAGACTGAAAAAAACCCTTTCTCAGCTTGAAGACTACGATGTTTTTATAACCACTGGCGGTGTGTCTATGGGAGATCGGGACTACATAAAAACCCTCGTGGAAGATGTGGGTGTAAAGGTGCATTTTCATAAAGTCCGAATAAAACCCGCCAAGCCCATACTTTTTGGCACTTACAAAGGGGGCAAGGGGCTCTTCTTTGGCATCCCGGGAAATCCTGTCTCCTGTGCTATGGCTTTTGACCTCATAGTAAAGCCCGCCCTTTTGAAGATGCAGTCCGCCAAGGATTATATGCCAAAAACTCTTTGGGCAAAGCTAAAAAGGGACTTCTCCCGAAGGGATGCAGAAAGAAGAGAGTTTGTTAGGGCGGTCCTGAGCCTTGAGGGACAACAACTTGTTTGCGATTTTTCCCCAAAGCTCCAGTCCCATATGCTCACATCCTACGTGGGTGCCAACTGCTACATGGTAGTTAAGGAGGGTGTTAAAGAGCTCAAAGGGGGAGAATTGGTGGAAGTAGTACTCTTCTGATAAAATTTTTACCGATGGGTTTGAAAATATACAACACCCTTAGCGGAAAGCTCGAAGAGTTTGTGCCCATAAATCCTCCGGAGGTAAAAATATACGTCTGCGGTGTGACGGTCTATGACGACTCCCACGCGGGACATGGCAGGAGCCTCATCGTTTTTGATGTCTTTAGGAGATACCTTGAACACTTGGGATACAAGGTAAAGTTCGTCAGAAATTTCACCGATGTGGATGACAAGATCATAAACAGGGCAAAGGGTGAGTGCGTGCCCTTTATGACCATAGCCAACAGATACATAGCCAGCTACTACGAGGATATGGAGGTTATAGGTGTAAAGCCGGCGGATGTGGAGCCCCGCGTCAGCGAACATATCCCGGAGATCATAGAGGTTATATCCAAGCTTATTGAGAAGGGCTACGCCTACGAATCGGGTGGAGATGTGTATTTTTCTGTGTCTGCCTTTTTGGAGTATGGCAAACTTTCCAAAAGGAACCCGGAGGAGTTGGAAGCGGGTGCAAGAGTAGAGCCCTCCGAGAAGAAGAAAAACCCCTTGGATTTTGCCCTGTGGAAGTCCGCCAAGGCGGGAGAGCCCGCATGGGATTCCCCCTGGGGTCCTGGAAGACCGGGGTGGCACACCGAATGCGTGGCAATGGTCTTCAAGCACTTAGGGGAGACCATTGATATCCACGCAGGAGGGCTTGATTTGGTATTCCCCCACCATGAGAACGAAATAGCCCAGGCGGAAGCCTGCACTGGAAAGCCCTTCGCCCGCTATTGGATGCACAACGGACTGGTTACAGTGGGTGGGCAAAAAATGTCTAAATCTTTAGGCAACTACATAACCCTAAAGGAGGTCTATTCCAAATACCATCCAGATGTGCTAAGGCTCTTGGTTTTATTTACCCACTACAGAAGTCCCTTAGACTTCTCTTGGGAAAAGATGGAAGAGACAAAGAAGGCTTATGAGAGGCTAAAAAGTGCTATCACAGACCTGGAGCTTTTAAAAAACTTGCCCATAGAGGAAGGGTCCGGAACTCACACTCTCTTTGAAAAGGTAAAAGAAGTGGAGGAGAAGTTTTTTGAGGAGCTGAGCCAAGACTTCAACACCCCCGCCAGCCTTTCCCATCTCTTCGGTCTGGTCTCCGAGCTAAACAGAATAAAGAAGACCGCCTTTGAGATAAAGAGTATAAAGTCTAACGAGCTCTCCGCTTATGAGTATGCAGTAAACTCCCTTTTGAAGCACACAACCAGTATATTTGGCATATTGGAAGAGCTAAAGCAAGATGAGTGCGTCAGAGAAAGGAGGGAAAAGAAGGGTTTTGAAGAACGAAAGGTGGATGAAAGGTTGTTGGAGCTTTTGGTGAATGTTAGGGATATGGCGAGAAAAGCAAAGCATTATGATATATCCGATTATATAAGGGAGGAGTTGGGCAAGCTTGGAGTTATTCTGGAGGACACGCCGGCGGGCACAAAATGGAAACTTCAACGATAATATTGGACGGCAGAGAAGTCTCCGAGAAGATCAGGGAGAACATAAAAAGGGAGGTGGAGTATTACCTTCAAAGGGGCTACAGGGAACCTTCCTTGGCGGTTATATTGGTGGGGGAGGACCCACCCAGTTTGGTCTATGTGGGAAACAAAAGGAAAGCCTGCGAAAAGGTGGGTATAAGGTCCCTCTTTTACCATCTTCCTTACAACACCAAGCTGGAGGAACTTTTGGAGCTTATCGCAGAACTGAACGCAAGAGAAGATGTGGATGGAATACTGGTCCAGCTACCCCTTCCGCCCCACATACCCATGCAGGATGTGATCTTAGCCATCTCTCCAAGGAAGGATGTGGATGGCTTTCATCCGGAGAACATGGGAAGGCTCTTGGGAAGATTAGAAGGTGGCTTTATTCCATGCACACCCTTGGGCATAGACCTTTTGCTCAAACACTATCAAATAGACCTAAAGGGCAAGGATGTGGTTATAGTAGGTGCTGGCTTTATTGTGGGAAGACCCCTTAGTGCCCTCATGCTTTGGAGGGATGCTACCGTCAGCGTATGCCACATTCACACCAAGGACATAAAAAAATACACCATCCAAGCGGACATACTCGTCTCTGCTACGGGGGTGCCCTATCTGATAAGGGAGGATATAGTAAAAGAGGGTGCGGTAGTTATAGATGTGGGAATAACCAAGGTGGGAGATAAAATTTTGGGGGATGTATGCTTTGAGGAGGTGAAGGAAAAGGCTTCCGCCATAACGCCCGTGCCGGGTGGTGTGGGACCTATGACTGTAAGTGCCCTCCTTTTGAACACACTCCAAGCTTACAAAAAAAATGTTAATAAAGGTTAAAGCTAAGCCAAGGGCAAAAGAAGAGTATGTGAAAAGGCTCGGAGAGGACTTTTATGAAGTGGCTGTAAAAGAGGCACCAGAAAAGGGTAGGGCAAACGCAAGAATAGTAGAGCTACTCTCAAAGTATTTTGGAGTTAGTAAGGATAGAATAAGGCTTTTAGCTGGAGAGACCTCAAAATCAAAGCTATTCCAAGTGTTAGGAGAAGAAGACCAACCTTAGCATCCAACCTGTTATAAACTGAAAGAGAACAATGAGCAATCCAAAGAGGGCTAAGAGCACGCCCAACTTTGTGGATCCTTCAGCCTTGAGCCAGAAGTATATAAAGCTAAGGAAGGAAAACACAGTTAAAAATATACCATTCCATTTGTGAGGGAAACCCCACAGAAAGGGTGTTTTTGAAGCCACCAACGGATTGCTTGCCACTTTAAAACCAAAGATCAACGTAAAAACCAAAAGGATAGAGAGAAGGGCGTGTCCATATAAGGCATACCTACGAAGGTCGTCTCTTCCAAAGAGAAAGCCCAAAATATACATAGAGAACACCGCAATAGCTAACAGGATTGCAGAATAGGAAAAGAGCGGATGTAGGACCATAGCAACACCTCCGAATTTATTTTAAGTTATTTCTTCCTCCGAGTAAGAAACTACCACCCTCGCAGGTCTCAGGACCCTATCGTGAAGGTAATAGCCCTTCCTTAATGTCCTCAGAACGGTGTTGGGAGGATGGTCAAGGGAGGGCTCTCTATCCACTGCCTCTGCCAAGTTTGGGGCAAATTCCTTACCCTCAAGCTCTATAGCCCTTATGCCGTGCTTTTCTAACACGCTTAAAAACTGTCTGTATATCAGCTCAATGCCACTTCTTAACGCCTGGACGCTTTCCGCTTTGCTCTCAAGAGCCCTTTCCAGGTTGTCCAAGACCTCCAAAACATCCAAAGCAAACCGGTCATGCCCGTATTTTCTGAATTCCTCTATATCTCTCCTGTATCTCTCCTTGAGGAGCTCATACTCCCTCTGAAGCTCCACAAGCCTTTGGTTGGCAACCCTGGCTATGTTTTCAAGTTTGGTTAGTCTCTCCTCTAACTCCTTGAGCTTTTTATACTCTTCCTCCAACTGCCCTAAAACCTTCTCTTCAGTAGGTTTTTCTCCCAATGTTTCCTCGGGACGCTTTTCTTCCTCCTGCATCACTCAAGCTCCTCAGCACCCTTGTCTATGTATTCATACTTCTCCGACATTTCCATAGCCTTTTCAAAGAGGGCTTTTTCTTAAACTCTTCCTTCTTGCATTCGTTCTTTACTTCAACGCCGTAGAGCTTC